>DAHVXO010000111.1 GCA_027356675.1 Symbiobacteriaceae bacterium
ACAAGGCCGCCCCTTGGGGAGCGGCCTACCCTCCCATCTGCGCCAAATCGCCACGCGCCGCTTCGACCAGCGCCACGAACTCGCACCCGACCCAGTCCAGGAATGCCGAATCCCAAGGCGGGCCATCCGGCCAGCGCCCCCGGACTCGCGCCAGCAGATCCAGATCCCACCGACCGTAAAGCGCCATCAGCACCGCGTGGGCCGTGCGTCCCGCCACGGCCGCCGGCTCCCCCTGAGCCTCGCCGCCGAATCCAAACGCATCATCGCAGAGGTAATAGTTGCAAGTGGCTGCTCGCCGCTCCGGCGGGACCATGCAGCCCTGTGGCCCGTGGTAGACGCACTTGGTGGGCCAGACCCCGGCGTTGGCCTCTCGGTTGTTGACCCGCCGCAGGAGCAGTCCCCGCTCTCCCGAGCGCAGATTGCCCGCCGCGATCTGATCCAGGAGCCAATCCCGTCCGCCCAGCGTAACAATCCGGCCGATGTCCGACCAGTCTACGCCTGGCGGGCTCGCACAGCAGCCTGTCGCCCCGTGCGGGCACTGCCAGCAGAGCGCAGAGTGCAGCCGGGTGTGCTCCCCGGCAAGCTCCAGGCGAATCACGCCTCACCGAAGCGCTTGATGATCGCCTCGTGCGCCTTTTGCTCGAGGTCATCCCCCAGCGTCCCAATCTTGGCATCCCCGCCGTACCGGCGGTCTAGCCCCTTCTGGATCAGCCAGTCAGCCAGGTGCGGATTCTTGGGCAGAATCGAACCATGCAGATAGGTGCCGACGCAGTGCTTGAACAGCACGCCTTCCAGCTTGTCCTTCCCGTTGTTGCCAAACCCGCGCAGCACCCGACCCAGGGGTTTGAGCCCCGACCCAAGATACGTCTTGCCGGAGTGATTCTCAAAACCCACCAGCGTGCGGGTCACTCCGGAGAGTTCCGTCTCAATAATCGCGTTGCCAATCATCCGGTCGCTGGACCCCTCGGTCCAGAGATCCAGGATTCCGGTGCACTTCATGACCTCGCCCTTATGCGTCTTAAAATACTTGCCGAGCATCTGGTACCCACCGCAGACCGAGAGCACGGCCAGCCCTTCGTGAATGGCCTCACCCAGCGAGTTCCCCTTCACCTTCAGAAAGTCCTCGGCGATCAGGCCTTGCTCCCGGTCTGCACCGCCCCCCATCATCAATACGTCAAATTGCCGAAAGTCGGCCTTCTGTCCGAGCGTGATCTGCGTGACCACGGGCTCCAGACCATGCCAGCGGGAACGCTGCTCCAGCACGATGATGTTGCCGCGGTCGCCGTACAGGTTCATGTACTCGGGATACAGCCAGCCAATCTGAATGCGCGGCCGTTCCACGCTTACACCTCCCAGAACTTGCGTGCGTAACCCTTCTTCTGAATGATCTCCCGCATCTGCAGCATGGCCGTATAGGTCGGCATGATGTATAGCAGTTCACCAGGCGTGATAAACTTGAGCCCTTGCTCCAACGCCTCCCCCAAGTCCTTCTCGACCGAAAGCTTGGTGAGATCCATCCCGGCGTATTTCAGCCGGACGGCCATGTCTTCCGCGCGCAGCCCCGAGCAGATGACAAAGTTGATCTCGCTCTGGTGCGAGGCCAGCGCCTCAAAATCGACATCCCACAGCCATGAGACGTCGGTGCCATCGGCGTAGAGATCGTTGATGCAGATGACGATGTTCTTGCGAGTGCCCGCCTGCATCACGGTCTGGATGACCGAGTTGAACCCCACCGGGTTCTTGACCAGGGCCATGAAGACGTCCCGGTCCTGCATGCGGATCAGTTCCATGCGCCCGAACTGGCTTGTGGTCGTCTCCAGTCCCGATTTGATCGCAGCCAGCGGCACGCCCATCGCCAGCGCACCTGCTGTGGCCGCCAGCGCGTTGTAGACGTTGTAGAGCCCGGGAATCTGTAGCCGCGCCTCGAAGTCCCCCTCCGGGGTCACGATGTGCAGCGCTGAGCCGCGCGCATCCACGTCCCAGATGCGGTCTACATAGACCTGCGGCCGGGGCCGTTCATTCCCGCAGTTGCGACAGCGGTACTTGCCCAGATGGGCGTAGTAGTAGACCTTGTACTCATAGAACGTCCCGCAGACCACGCAGTGGGTGGCATCCGCCGCCTGAGTCATGACGGTAGTGCCGGCCGCTTCGGCTTCCAGGCCGAAGTAAAGCGGAGCAATACCCTCGCGACGCCCCAGCGCCGCACAGTTGGGATCATCTGCGTTGATGGCGGTACGGGCGCCCCGTGCCAGGTGGACCAAGCCCCGGCCGACAAAGTTCACCGTGTGGTCCAGCTCGCCATATCGGTCGAGCTGGTCACGGAAGAAGTTCGTCACCACGGCCGCCCGGGGCCGGATCTCCCGGCAGGCCTGGGGCATGGTTGCCTCATCCACTTCCATCAGACCGATGGCGCCCTGAACCCGCCCGCCCCAGGAGGCGCTCTGGAGAAAGGCCGTCGTGAGACCGGAGACCAGGTTCGCACCGGCCCGGTTATGGGTCACCAGCAAGCCGGCTGCTTCAAACATTGCAGAGAGCATCTTGGCTGTGGTAGTCTTGCCGTTGGTGCCTGTAATGGCGATCACGCCTTGCCGGGGCTGAGCTGCCAGGCGGCCCAGCACATTCGGGCTCACCCTGCGGGCCAGGGCGCCGGGGAAGGTCGTGCCGCCACGCCCCACCAGGCGGGTAGCGATCACGGCGCTCTTGCCAAGCCATACGGCCAGCAGTGTGCGGAGATTCATCGCGGTCCCTCTTCTCTTGGCAGTGCAATCCAGCGCCGAATCAACACCTTATGTCAACTAGGATCGTGTTATCATTATAACATGCCCCTGCATTGCACCCTGCAAACCTTGAATCTATTCCCGGTCGGCCGGCGCATTCCCTGCGCCCACCGGGCGAAGGAGTTGTCGCAGATGCCCCCCGCACCCCGTTTACGGACCGCCACACGCCTGCTGGTGCTGTCGGCCTGCGTTGCGCTTCTCACCGTGGGGTGTGCGAAGCCACCGGTCGCGCGGTTACCCCACCTGGCGGCGGAGGCCCCCGCATCCCACGGTCTGCCGCCCCTGCCGCTCCCCGGCCGGCCCACCCCCCTCCAGGAGAAAGCACCTTTTGGACTCTATGCAGACGCCCCCTCCGCTGACACCTTGGCCCGCTTGTCTACTGGGACGCTGTCCCCTGACGGCCGGTTCCGTGTCGCTCTTACCGCCCAGGGGGTCTGGGTCGCCCGCATCGACGGCGCCTGGATCTGGAAGATGTCCCTGCCTGCCCCGCCAGTCGCAGATCGGCCGGAAGGGCGCCAGGTGCAGGCGCCGGCCCCGGTGGAACCGTTGCGCTGGACCAATCGAGGTGACCTGCTCTTCCCCGACCAGACCGGAGCCTGGTACCTGGCCGATCCGCTGACGACCAGCGTCAAACCGCTCCCCGCAGCCCCCGAGGGCAACAGCTGACCTTCTCCCCGGATGGCACACAGGTCCTCGACCTCACCACAAGCAAGGCCGCACCGCCACGCCCCCGCGGCGGCACCCCGCTGCAGTAGGGAATCCGGTCTGTTCAGCGAATAGGAGACTGGATAGGTGACTGATCGGAGTCGCACCGAAGGGGGGCCGGGCCCTTGCGCAACGTGGCGTTCTGGGTCATCAGCGCACTGCTGGTGCTGGGTGCCCTCTCGGCCGCAGTCGCCCTGATGACCTTGCGCTGGCTCTATCCGCAGCGTGCAGCCGCGGAGCGGTCAGAGACGCCCAGGACCCAGGTGGCGCAACCATCGACTCCCCGGCCGGGCCAGCCGGACCCGGCTTCCAAACCCGCCGGCACTGTGGACAGCGGAAACACCGACCCAGAGGAGCAGATAGCCCAGGACCTGATCCGCCTCGCGGCCGCCGGAAACCTGAAGGGTGCCCTGGCCCTGACCGCCACCCTCACCCAGCCGGAGATCGAGGATCAGGTCACCCACATCAACCCCACCCCGCTGCGGACCGCCCGACTCCCCGGGCCCGCGGGCGGACCGGTCCGCCTGCTGGTCTGGACCGAATACCGCCGAGAGGGACTGCCAGCCCGGGGCGCCTACGATCTCTCCATCGTCGGCACCAAGGTCACATCCCTGCAGGGCCCCCTCGCTCCCGCGGGCGGTTACGCTCCACTCCCGTGGAAGCCGTTGGACGAGCGGTCCCGTCCGGTGGACATGGCGGCCTACAAGGGGCGCAGCCTGATTCTCATCTCGCCCAGGGCCCCGGAGGCGAGCCTCCTGGACACCCTGGTTCAGCTCCAGACCGAGTACGCCAGCCGGGGCATCGATGTCGTCCTGGTGATCGATGTCCGCTCCCCCGACTGGGTCTCCCTCGCCCGCAGCGTGGGGTTCAAGGGCCCCATCTGGCGAGTCAAAGCCCGCCTGGAGGATACCCCGGTGGTCTTCCAGGGTCGCCTGCAGGGCGCATACGGCCTCCTCGTCGACCGGGACGGTTACGTAATGGCCCCCCTTGCGGCCCTCGACCCTTCCCGGTACGGGCTGACCGACCAGTCGGTGCAGGCCGTCGCCCCCACCATTCTGCGAGCCTACGGGCTCCTGCCCTGAACCCTGAAGCAAGGGAGCCAGCCGACGTAACGGCTGGCTCCTTTTCACTCATTTAGAGGACCTTGGCCAAAAACTCCCTGGTGCGCGGGTGCCTCTGCTGGGCGAAGAACTCGGCGGGACGCCCTTCCTCCACGACCACACCGCCGTCCATGAAGATGACGCGAGTCCCGACTTCTCGGGCGAACCCCATCTCGTGGGTGACGACCACCATGGTCATGCCCTCGTCGGCCAGGTCCTTCATGACCTGCAGCACCTCGCCTACCAGCTCGGGATCCAGGGCGGAGGTGGCTTCGTCGAAGAGCATCACCTGGGGCTCCATGGCCAGCGCCCGAGCGATGGCTACCCGCTGCTGCTGCCCGCCCGAGAGCCGCGGCGGGTATTCAT
This sequence comes from Symbiobacteriaceae bacterium, assembly GCA_027356675.1. The sequence goes on from DAHVXO010000111.1 coordinate 4,949, forward strand.
CCCGCTTCTCAGCCAGACCCACCCGCTTGAGCAGGCGCAGCCCCAGTTCCTCGGCCTTGGCCCGCTCCATCCGCTTGACCTGAATGGGCGCCTCAATGACGTTCTGCAGGGCCGTCAGATGGGGGAACAGGTTGAAGCGCTGAAAGACCATCCCGATGTGCGACCGCTGCTTGTTCAGTTCCGGCTCCGGCAGGGGAGTGATCGTCCCATTTACCGTGCGCTGTCCGGCCTCCTCGCCGCCGAAGCGGATCTGCCCACGCGTGGGTTGCTCCAGGAAGTTGATGCACCGGAGCAGCGTGGACTTGCCGGAGCCCGACGGACCGATCACAACCACGACCTCGCCCTTGGTGATGCTCAGGTTGATCCCCTTCAGCACTTCCAGCTTGCCGAAGTACTTATGCAGATCTTTGATTTCCAAGATGACTTCGGCCATGCTATTCTCTCGCCTCCAGCTTCTTCTCCAGGTAGCTGGCCAGGGTGGTCAGCGCGATGGTGACGATCAAGTAGCCCAGCGCCGTCCACACGTACGTGCCGGCCACGATGAATGTCTTGGCCATCAAGTGTTGGCTGGTCTTCATCAGTTCAAGAATGCCTACGACCGAGGCCAGGGACGTATCCTTCGTGAGGGCTGCCACCTCGTTGACCATGGGCGGCAGGAGACGCTTGAACGTCTGCGGCAAAATGATCCGCCGCATCGCCTGGCTACGGCTCATGCCGAGCGAGCGCGCCGCCTCCATCTGCCCCTTATCGATGGACTGAATGGCCGCCCGGACGATCTCGGCGATATAGGCGCCTGCATTCAGGCTGAAGGCAACGACTACGCTGGAGAAAGCACCCAGCCTGATCCCCAAACTCGGGAGGGCGTTATAGATGAATACGATTTGCAGCAGCAGCGGCGTGCCGCGGAAGAGCCCCACGTACCCACTGGAAATCCAGTTTAGAATCCTGCTTTTCGATATACGTACAAG
>DAHVXO010000112.1 GCA_027356675.1 Symbiobacteriaceae bacterium
TCGGCGGCGGGTGGCGGTGGTCCGGTACTGGGCCCCATGTCTGGGTCTCACCCGGCCTGGTCCAACCCCGAGGCCATGCAAGAGATGGTGACGACGACCCCGGCCCGCATCGCCATCGGGCGGGCGGGCGCCCGCTACGACACCGATGCGTGGCTCAAGTTCCGCATGGACCATGCGGCGGCCAAGGACGCCATCTTCCATGAGATCGGGCCGGAGTTCATCGACCGGCTGGGTGCGGTGGCCCTGCGGACGCAGGTCGCCGACCGGCGCCAGTACCTGGTCCGGCCGGACCTGGGCCGGCGGCTGGACCCCGAGTCCGAGCAGGTGCTGCGGGAGAAGTGCAAGCCCGGCGCCGTGGTTCAACTGGTGGTGGTAGATGGGCTCTCGGGCACGGCCGTTGAGGCCAACGCCCTGGACTTCATGCGGGCGCTGCAGGCCGGGCTCCCGCACGAGAGCGTGGCCGGAACGCCTGGAGCACCGCTCCTGGGCACCCCGATTTTCGTCCGGCTGGGCCGGGTTGCGGTGATGGACCAGATTGGTGAAGTACTGAAGCCCGATCTGATCGTGGAGCTGGTCGGGGAGCGCCCCGGTCTGGTGACCGCTGAATCCATGAGTGCCTACTTCTGCTACAAGCCCGACTTGAAGACGATTGAATCAGACCGGACCCTGATCTCCAACATTCACAAGGGTGGCATTCCGTCCGTTGAGGCCGGCGCCCACGCTGCCAAGCTCGCGGCCAGGATTCTGGCGTCCAAGGTCAGTGGCGTGAAGCTCGGACTCTAAGCATGGGCAGGCCCGGCCGGACTGGTCAGGCCGTGCCAGACCGCACAGTCGGGAGGTTGCGATATGCGGACAGATCTGAAGCCGATTCGGGCACAGGTGTTGGCGGTCCGGCTGATTCCGAACGTCAACGAATTCATGCGCGCACAATTCGGGCTGAAGCCCGACCAGCGCAGCCTGGGCCTGCTCACGTCCTCCATCGACGATGTGGGGTACACCGCGATCGACGAGGCGACCAAAAAGGCCGCAGTGGAAGTGGTTTACGCCAAGTCATTCTACGCCGGCGCGGCCCATGCATCCGGTCCGCTCTCTGGCGAGTTCATCGGCATCATGGCCGGGCCCGATCCCGCTGAGGTCAAGAGCGGCCTCGAGGCAGCCGTCGATGTGATCGAGAACGGCGCCTGCTTCTACGCCGCCAACGAGGAGGGGACCCTGGCCTTCTACCCCCACCTCATCTCCCGGACCGGCAGCTACCTCTCGAAGGTGGCGGGTATCCCGGAGGGCGAGCCGTTGGCTTACCTGATCGCCCCACCGCTGGAGGCTATGTACGCCATGGACCTGGCGATCAAGGCAGCGGAGGTCCGGATGGCCGCCTTTTACGGTCCGCCGTCGGAGACCAACTTCGGCGGCGGGCTGCTGACCGGCAGCCAGAGTGCCTGCAAGGCCGCCTGCGACGCCTTCACCGGCGGTGTGCTTGAGGTGGCTGGTCTGCCGCTCAAGTGGTAGGGGGTGATTCCACGTGCCGGTCCATCTGTCGTTGGGCATGATCGAGACCCGCGGGCTCGTCGGTGCCATCGAGGCGGCCGACCAGGCCGCCAAGACTGCTGAGATCTTCCTCATCCGCATCGAAACGGTGGGTGGGGCACTGGTCACCGTGCGCTTTGTAGGCGAGACGGCCTCCGTGCGGGAGGCGGTCCAGGCTGGGGCCGCAGCGGCGACAAGGGTGGGGCATCTGGTAGCCGCTCACGTGATCCCCCGGCTGGACCCGGAGACGGCCGCAATGCTCGATCACGGTCCCGAGGGGGACTCGCCAGTCGGGGAAGCCACCAGGGCCAGTAAGTCCCCGGACCCCCAATCCCAGTCCCAGGGCGACTACGAGGCGATGACGACCAGCAAACTTCGTGCGCTGGCCCGGTCGCTGCCCGACTTCCCCGTGAAGGGACGGGAGCTAAACCGGCTGCCCAAAGCGCAGATAATCGCTGAACTACTTCGCCTGACGGCCCAAGGAGGGCATGTGTAATGCCTGAACTCGACAGGGATCTGCTTTCGATTCAAGAGGCCCGCCAGTTGGCGACCCAGGCCAGGAAGGCTCAGGAAGCCATGGCGGAGTTCACGCAGGAGCAGGTGGACCGCATTGTTGCGGCCATGGCTCGGGCGGCCGAGGAACAGGCCCGGCCCCTGGCGGAGATGGCGGTGGCCGAATCCGAAATCGGCCTCGTGGCAGACAAGGTGGTCAAGAACCTCTTTGCGGCCCGCGATGTGCACGCGTACCTGAAGGGCTTCAAGTCGGTGGGCGTGTTGCGGCGGCTCGAGGAGCAGAAGGTCCTGGAGATCGCTGCGCCCGTGGGCGTGGTGCTTGCGCTGATTCCGACCACCAACCCCACCTCCACGACCATCTTCAAGGCGCTGATCGCCGTGAAGGGACGCAACGCTATCATCTTTAGCCCGCACCCCCGGTCGGCCAAGGCGATCTACAAGACCGCCGAAGTGCTCAGAGACGCGGCGCGGCAGGCGGGAGCTCCCGAGGGAGCGATTCAGTGCCTGAGCATGGCGACGGTCGAGGCGACCCGGGAACTCATGGGGCACAAGCATGTGGCCCTGATTCTCGCCACGGGCGGCTCAGAGATGGTGAAGGCCGCGTATAGCTCGGGCAAACCGGCGTATGGCGTTGGGCCGGGCAATGTGCCCGCATACATTGAGCGCTCGGCGGATATCCCGGCGGCCGTAACTGCGATCTTCGCCAGCAAGACCTTTGATAACGGCACGATCTGTGCGTCCGAGCAGTCCATCATCACCGAGCACGTGATCCGCAACCAGGTCCGGGCGGAGTGCCAGCGCCAGGGCGGCTACTTCCTATCGCCCGAGGAGCGGAAGAGGCTTGAGGGCGTGGCAATCACACCCAGGGGTGGGGCGAATCCGGCCATTGTAGGCAAGCCTGTCTCCACGATCGCAAAAATGGCGGGACTCGATGTGCCCCAAGGGACGCGTGTTCTCATCGCCGACCTGGAAGGCGTGGGGCGGGCCTATCCGCTCTCAGTCGAGAAGCTCTCGCCCATCCTGGGCTTTTACAGTGTGAATGACTGGGAGGAGGCCTGCCAGGTCAGCATCGACCTCCTGAACTATGGGGGCATCGGGCACAGCCTGGTCATCCACTCCCGCAACGAAGACGTGATCATGCAGTTTGGGCTGCGCAAACCGGTCTTCCGAATTCTGGTCAATACCCCCTCCTCCCAGGGTGCCATCGGCGCCACCACGGGGCTGACGCCGTCCCTGACGCTGGGGTGCGGCACCTGGGGCGGGAACATCACCTCGGACAACGTCGGGCCACAGCACATGATCAACGTGAAGCGGCTTGCCTACGGGACCAAGCCATTCGGCACCTCTGCCCCGGTCGACATGAGCGAGGCGGCGGTCAGAGAGGCGATCTCCACGGTGACGTCCACCCTGTCAGAGGAAGACGTCAAGGCCATTGTGGCGGCCGTCATCACTCGGATCCAGACCGCCCAGAAGGGGTGATCCCAGCGACTGCGTCGACCTGGTGAGGGGGTAACGAGCATCGATCAGGAAGAACTGATCCGCCTGATCCTGGCGGAGGTGGAGCGGCGACTCATCCCGACGGCAGCGGTGGGCGGGGTGGTCCCGGTCCGGCGGCTGGCGCTGGTGGAGCCTGGACCCCGGCTGCCAGATGTGCTCGCCCGGCTTGTGGCGTTGGGCGACGTTACGGCCGTGCTGGTGAGCCGGGCGGACGCCGGTCCGGAGGCCGAGGCCTTCCGGCAGGCCCTGCCCACCCTGCCCGACGATCCGGACCGGCTGGAGCGGGAGGTCCTGCCGGGCGTGACGGAAATGCTGCTGCCGGGCCTGCGCCCGGGCAGCGCGGCCCGCATTGCCCTGGGACTGGACAGCGGCACGGTGCCGCGCCTGACCCAGGCGGCGCTCTGGGCGGGCAAGCGGGTGGTCGTGACACCAAATTGGCCGGGCACAGGCACTTCCGGGTACCGTTCAGTCTTCGCCGGGCACCTGGATCAGCTGCGGTCCTTCGGGGTTGTTGTGCTTGATGCCGCGGCACCGACGCCGTTACCGGGTGAGCCCCCGATTCCACCGGAAGTCACATACGATCAAAGGCTCCTGACGGAGAGAGACGTCTTCGCCCTGTTGCAGAGGGGCGTCACCCGCGTGGCGGTACCCAGGGGCACCCTGGTGACGGCCCAGGCGGTGGATACAGCCCGGGAGAAGGGATTGCAGCTCCTGCGGAGGTGAGTGACCTTGCGCTTGGCCAAGGTGGTCGGCAACGTCTGGGCGACCCGGAAGGACGATAAACTCCGGGGTCTCAAGCTCCTGGTGGTCCAATCGGTCACCTCCGACGGGGACCCGGTTGGCGATGAGATCGTCGCCGCCGACCGCATCGGCGCCGGCGTCGGCGAGACGGTGCTGGTGACCCAGGGGTCGGGCGCCCGGCGGGCCGTGGACGGCGAGATCGCCATCGACGCTGTGGTGGTTGGGATTATCGATACGGTAGAAGTCATGAAACGGAGGGGGTCCGGTTGAACGCACTGGAGCTGGTGGCCCGCTCCGGCACTGTGGGGGCAGGCGGTGCCGGATTCCCCACCCACGTCAAGCTGGCTGCACAGAACGTCGATGTCTTCATCGCAAACGCGACCGAGTGTGAACCGATGCTCTACACGAACCAGGAACTGCTGCACCATGAGGCGCCTGCCTTCGTCACCGGCCTGCTGGCCGCAGCCGCAATGGTGGGTGCGACGCGGATTGTCATCGCCATCAAAGACAAGTATCACGACGCCATCGCTGCGGTGGGGGTCGCACTGGCGGCAGCCGGGAGCCCGGCGGTGGAAATCGTGCGGCTGCCGGATTACTATCCGGCAGGTGACGAACATGCCATCGTCGCCGAGGTCACCGGGCGGATTGTGCCGGAGAATGGACTGCCCCTGGACGTGGGCGTCGTGGTGCAGAACGTCGAGACCCTGGCCAACGTGGCGGCTGCGCTTGAAGGCCGGCCCGTGACGCTCAAGTGGGTCACGGTGACCGGCGCCGTGCGAGAGCCCGTGACGCTCAAAGTGCCCGTTGGCACGCCGTACGCACTGCTGGTACAGGCAGCCGGTGGCCCCACGGTGCCCAACTGGCGGATTGTGGACGGCGGGCCGATGATGGGCAAGGTCGTCACCGATCCTGATCGCCCGATTACGAAGACCACCGGCGGGGTCATCGTGTTGCCGAAGGAGCACGCTGTGGTCTCCCGACCGCTCATGGAGATTGCCGTGGAGAAGCGGCGCACTCGCACGACCTGCATCCACTGCCGGATCTGCACGGACCTCTGCCCGCGGTACCTGCAGGGCCACGACCTGCGGCCACACGAGGTGATGCAGGCGCTGGCGCTCTTCCCCCTGACCGACAAGATCTTCGACCAGGCCTGGCTGTGCTGCGAGTGCGGGATCTGCGAGGTCTGGTCCTGCCCGATGGGCCTCTCCCCCCGCCTCGTGCTGGGTCATCTCAAGCGGGAGTTCGCGCAGGAAGGCCGGCGCTACCCCAAGCGACCCAAAACCTACAAGTTCCGCACCGACGCCCAGTACCGCCGGATTCCCGGCAAGCGGCTCTTACAACGGATGGGCCTGGATATCTACTATAAGCACGCACCGCTCCGACCCTTTGCATCCCACGTCGCGGCGGTGATGCTGCTGCTCCGGCAGCACATCGGCGCCCCCGCGATACCGATCGTCCGGGAGGGCGACCGGGTTGTGGTCGGGCAGGTGGTGGCCGAAGTGCCCGAGGGGAAGCTGGGGGCGCCGGTCCACGCTTCGATCAGCGGGGTGGTCACCGCGGTGACCGGTGAATGGATCAAGGTCAGCGCAGAGGAGGTGGCGGGCAATGCATAGGGCCATCGGAATGATCGAGAGCCAGTCCATCGCGACCGGCATCCTCGTAGCCGACGCCATGCTGAAGGCCTCGGCGGTCGAGGTACTGGCCTCAAGCACGGTCTGCCCCGGCAAGCATACAACGCTCATCGGCGGCGACGTGGCAGCGATCGAGAACTCCATCGAAGTCGGGCGCCGGATGGGCGGGGACCACATCGTCGATAGCTTCATCATCCCCAACGTGCACGAGCAGGTCTTCCCGGCGATCAAAGGGGCCGTGGACATCCAGGTCTTCGAATTCAAGTCCCTGGGCGTAATCGAGGGCTTCTCCATCGCCTCACTGATCGTTGCGGCTGATACCGCTGCCAAGACTGCTGAGGTAACGCTCTACGAGCTGCGCCTGGGCTGGTCGATCGGCGGGAAGGCGTACGTGAGCCTCCTGGGCGACGTCGCGGCGGTGCAGGCCGCTGTGGCTGCCGGGGCTCGAAAGCTGGAAGAGCAGGGGCTTCTGGTCAGCAAAATTGTGATTCCAGCGCCCCACCGCGACCTGCTGAGGGCGATGGGTTAGACGGGGGTGTGCACGTGCGGTTGGTGATCATCGGCGGCGGCGCCGGCGGCATGAGTGCCGCTGCGCAGGCCCGGCGGGCAGACCCGAAGCTGGAGATCGTAGTGCTGGAAAAGTCTGCCGAGGTGTCGGTCGGACTGTGCGGCCTGCCGTATTTTGTGGGCGACCAGGTTCAGGACCCCCGCAAACTCATCACGCACACGCCGGCGTACTTCCGGCAGGAGCGCAATATCGACGTCCGCATCCATCACAGGGTGGAGCGGATCCACCAGGGGCAGCGGGTGGTTGCCGGAAGCTGCCTGGCCAGCGGCGAACCGTTCGAGGTCAAGTACGACCGGCTGGTTTACGCCACCGGGGCAGGGCCGGCGAGACTGGACGTTCCCGGTGCGAACCTCCCGCATGTCTTCGTGCTCCGGACGCTGGCGGATGGGATCCGCCTGAAGGCCCGTCTCGCGGAGCGGACGGACCGGCGGGCCGTGGTGATCGGGGCCGGGTACATCGGCCTGGAAGTGGCCGAAGCGCTACGGCATTGGGGTCTCTCCGTGACTGTAGTCGAGGCCCGGGAACGACCGCTGGTCGCGTTCGACCCCTGGGTCGGCAGCGTGGCCGCGGATCTGCTCACGGCCCACGGCGTGACGTTGCAGCTCGGACAGATGGTCACACGCATCGAGCCCGGCGCCGTAGTCACCCGGGAGGCGGGGAACCTTGCCGCTGACCTGGTAGTGGTCGCAGTGGGCAACGATCCGGACGTCGCACTGTTGCACGCGGCCGGTGCCGAAGTGGGCCGCAGCGGCGCACTGGTAGTCGGCCGGCAGATGCAGACCAACCTGCCGTCCGTCTGGGCGGCGGGGGACTGCGCTGAGAGCCGATTCGCCGTGACCGGACGTGGAATTCATGTGCCCCTTGGCTCCGTGGCCAATCTCCATGGCCGGGTGGCCGGCGATGCCGCGGAGGGGCGGCGGGGCGAAGCAACGCCGGTCGCCGCAACCCATCTGCTGAAGCTGTTTGAGCTGGGACTGGCCCGAGCGGGTCTCAGTGAGCAGGAGGCGCGGCGTCTCGGCTTTGAGCCCGTCTCCGCCGAGGTCGCCGGCCCGGTGCGAGCCCAGATCTTCGGCGGTGGGGAGATGCTGCGGGTTCGCCTGACGGCGGATGCCCGCACCGGCCATCTCCTGGGCGGCCAGGTGGTGGGACCGGGCGATGCAGCCCGGCGCATCGACGTGGTGGCGACGTTGCTGGTCAGCGGTGCCACCGTGGGACAGGCAGCCGGGTTGGACCTGGGCTACACCCCACCGCTCGGCGTCGCTCGGGACCCGCTGGGTCAAGCCGCCCAGCGGCTCCTGGCCGAGCTGGAACGTGTCGGAAGGAGGTAACACCTTGGGGAAGCTGATCACCGAGTCTGACCTTCGCAGGTGGGCAACGGCGGCAGGAGCAGGTCCCAAGTTCGTCTTCACCAAGTTTCACATCTTGACCCCAGGGGCACTGGAAGCCGCCCGGGTCATGAATGTTCACGTGGTGCACCCTGGGCCGGCCACCCAAGCCGTGCTGGAAGCGATCGCGAAGGAGGTGACAGGCGGCCCGATCGACGGAAGGGATTTACCCATGCTTGAAGCCCGTGTCTTGGCAAAGGTCAGAGGAGAATAGGAGGCGGTTACATGGTAGCGCTTGGCCTGACTCTGTTTGGGTTCGCGATGATTCTCGCGATTGTAATCGGATCGATCGCAGCAAGGAATTCCAAGGAGTGGGATGAGGCGAAGCACGTCAACCTCATCGGGAACCAAAACAGCAACGGCAAGCACACTGCGTGAGGGGGAGTCGTCAAATGCAGCAGCCCGCTAAGTCTCAGCCAGCAGCCCATGGGCAGGTAGCGAAAGATATCAAAGACCTGCACCAGTTTGGCTATGCCCAGGAGCTGTTCCGCGAAATGGGCGGTTTCTCGAACTTCGCAATCTCGTTCTCCATCATCTCCATCCTTACAGGCGCCGTAACCCTGTACGGCTTCGGCATCAACATGGGCGGCCCCGGCGTCATGGGCTTCGGCTGGCCACTGGTCACGATCTTCGTCCTACTCATCGCCGCCAGCATGGCTGAATTGTCCTCCGCCATCCCCACCTCGGGTGCGCTCTACCACTGGTCCTCCGTGCTGGGTGGTTCCGGCTGGGGCTGGTTCACGGCGTGGTTCAACCTGATTGGTCAGTTCACCATCACCGCCGGCATCGACTTCGGCGCCGCGATGTTCGCCGCCCCGCTACTGGGCATGGCTGAGAACTGGACCAACTTCCTGATCATTTACGCTGTCATCTTGCTGACGCACGGCCTGCTCAACCACTACGGCATCCGTATCGTCGCTCGCCTCAATGACCTCAGCGCCGTCTATCACATGGTCGGTGTCACCGTTCTGGTCATTGCACTGGTCTTCTTCGTACCCAAGCACGATATCAAGCTTGCGTTCCTCCTGGGCGAAGGCGACAAGAACTATGCCTACTGGTGGGCGTTCATGTTGGCGTTGCTCCAGGCACAGTGGACGTACACCGGATATGACTCCTCCGCTCACATGACTGAAGAGACCGTAGACCCACGCCGGCGCGGGCCCTGGGGCGTCTACCTCTCCGTCGCGGTTTCCGCAATCTTCGGCTATATCATGTTACTTGCAGTCACTTCCTCGATTCAGGATCTCGGCGTCGTTCAGGCTGCCCCCAACGGCTACATCGCAGCGGTTGAGGGCGCACTGGGCACCGCCTGGGGCCGTGCTATGCTCTGGATGGTCACCATTGCCATGTGGTTCTGCGGCCTGAGTTCGATAACAGCGAACTCCCGCATGATCTACGCCTTTGCCCGTGACGGCGGCATGCCGTTCTCGCGGATCTGGGCAACGGTCAACCGGAAGTACCGGACGCCGGTAGCCGCCATCTGGCTCTCCGTCATCGTGGCCTTCCTCGTTGCCGTATACAGCGGCGCCTACCCGGTCATCACGTCGATCAGCGTAGTGTCGCTCTATGCCTCCTACGTGCTGCCGATCGTGCTCAAGCTCTACAAGCACAGCAAGGGCGAGTGGAAGCAGGAGAACTTCGGCCCCTGGAACATGGGCGCCTTGAGCGTGCCGATCAACGTGATTTCCGTGGCCTGGGGCGTGGTCATCACCGTTCTGTTCATCGTGCCGCCCAACCAGATGGCGGGTTACACGTTCGGTGGGGCGACCGTGGCGCTGATCCTGTGGTACCTCATCAGCGTGCGCAAGTGGTTCAAGGGGCCGAAGGCCATCGGCACCGAGGACGAACTCTCCCGCCTCGAAGCACAGCTGGAGAAGGAGTCCATCTACAAAGAGGCCCACGTTAACTAGGCTCGAGCAGAAGCACATGCCCCCGGCCGGTACGGCCGGGGGTCTTTTGTGATGTCTACCGCGAGTGCGGGTGGTCTACGCCTATCGCGCCACACCCACGGGCTTGTCCACCGACCAAATGGTCACGCCCTCGCCAACCGCCTGCGCCGTGGTGGCGGCCCAGACCGCCTTGAGCGGTGCGTAATCGTCCGCCATCAGCAGCGGGTCTGCCTTGATCTCATAGTCCCGCATGGCCTTCTCCACAGCGACCACCCG
>DAHVXO010000140.1 GCA_027356675.1 Symbiobacteriaceae bacterium
CCACCGACAGCACTGTGGATGACCTTGCAGTACTCGGAGCCGCCGAGTTCATCCCTGGTCTCGCCAAGGAGGACGATCACGTCGGTAGGGTTGACGAAGCCGTGGGCAGGCCGCCGGTCGAGGTTCTCGTGGATGGCAACCATGCCGATGGTCGGGGTCGGGTAGATTGGCTCGCCGCTGGTCTCGTTGTAGAAGGAGACGTTGCCGCCGGTCACGGGGGTGCCAAGGGCATTGCAAGCCTCGGCCATGCCGTCGATGGATTGATCAAAAGTCCAGAAGATCTCGGGTTTCTCGGGGTTGCCGAAGTTGAGGTTGTTGGTGATGGCCACTGGCGTCGCGCCGGTCACCACGCAGTTGCGGGCGGCCTCGGCGACGGCGATGGCGGTGCCTCTGCGCGGGTTGAGGTAGACATACCGTGCATTGCAGTCCACCTTTAAGGCAATACCCAGGTTAGCGTCGCTCCGGGGTGCCCCCTCACGCACCGAGGCGTCGCTCGGGGGTACCTCTTTGCGCCCCAAGTCTCCGTCTGTAGGTTGCTCGGCGTTGATCGACTTGAACGGCGCCGCAGAGGCACCCCTCTCGCTCCTCGTTGCAGTCATTTCCGCACCCGAGCCGCCTTCGACCCCCCCATTCTGATTTGTTGTGAATGGGGTAGGGGGGTTGGAGCGCACCGCGCCATGGGCCGCGGGGGTTGCGGCGGAACGCAGCCTGAGCAGTGCCGCGTCGGCGCCTGGGGCTACCACTGTACCCAGCAGGACCATGTGGTCGTATTGGCGGTAGATCCATTCCTTGCTGCCGATGTTGGGGCTGCGAAGGAGCTTGAGCAGCGTGTCGTTCCAGTCGGTGGGTTCGGGGAGGGTGGAGAAGTCGAAGGCACGCAGGGTGGCGAGGTAGGTAGGTTCGCTCTTGGCTGGATAGTAGATCGGGGCTTCGTCGGCCAACGCATGCGCCGGGACTTCCGCCACAACCTTACCAGCGTCAAGCACACGGACCATGCCGTCGTCGGTGACCTGGCCGATGACGGCGGAGAGCAGGCCCCACTTCTTGAAAATAGCCTCGACCTCGGGCTCACGGCCCGCCTCGACACAGACCACCATGCGCTCCTGGGACTCGGAGAGCAAAAACTCCCAGGGCTGCATGCCCTCTTCACGGGCCGGCACCTTGCGCACATCCATCTCGATACCCACGTCGCCGCGGGCGGCCATCTCGCACGTCGAGGAGATGAGCCCCGCGGCGCCCATGTCCTGAATCCCCACCACAGCATCCGTCTCAAACAACTCGAGGCAGGCCTCAAGCAACAGCTTCTCCAGAAACGGGTCGCCGACCTGAACCGAGGGGCGCTTATCCTCGGCGTCCTCGCCGAACTCAGCAGAGGCCAACAAGGACGCACCATGGATGCCATCTCGCCCGGTGCGGGCGCCCACGGTCATAATCGGGTTCCCGACCCCGGCCGCCACGCCCTTGCGGATCTTATCCGGCCGAACGATGCCCACGCACATGGCGTTGATCAGACAGTTGCCGCGGTAGGACTCATCGAAGTAAACCTCGCCGCCCACGGTGGGGACACCCATGCAGTTCCCATAGTGCCCGATGCCCGCCACGGATCCGGCGAACAGGTGGCGCTGCTTGGGATCATCCAGCGGCCCGAAGCGCAGCGAGTCCAGAATCGCGATCGGCCTGGCGCCCATTGTGAACACATCACGCAAAATACCCCCAACGCCCGTGGCCGATCCCTGGAAGGGCTCCACGAAGCTGGGGTGGTTGTGCGATTCGATCTTGAATGCGACGGCCAGGTCATCCGTGACCTTGATGACGCCGGCATTCTCGCCCGGACCCTGCAGCACCCGCTCACTCTTGGTGGGCAGCTTCTTCAGGGTCGACCGTGAATGCTTATAAGAGCAGTGCTCGGACCACATGACCCCGAACATCTGCAGTTCGACATGATTAGGCGCGCGCCCGAGGATCTGGCAAACCTTGCGGTACTCGGGCTCCTTCAGACCAACTTGGGTCCACACCCCATCCACCGCACTAGACATGCGCACGCCTCCCCGTCAGGTAGTTCACCATCGAACGGAAGACATGCAGGCCATCCGCCGAACCCAGGATCAGTTCGGAGGCGCGCTCCGGATGGGGCATCATCCCCATCACATTGCCTTGCTTATTAATAATGCCAGCGATGTTCTCCAGCGACCCGTTCGGGCTGGCCGCCCCGGTGACGTTGCCGTCAGGATCGCAATAGCGGAAGACGATTTGGCGGTTGGCGTTTAGCTCCGCCAGGGTCTGCGGGTCGGCGAAGTAGTTGCCCTCACCGTGGTTTACGGGAACCTTGAGCACCTGGCCCTCCCGGCAATCGGCCGTGTAAGGCGTGCCGATATTCTCCACCCGCAAATGCGTCCAGGCGCAGCGGAACTGCAGGTGGACGTTCCGCTGCAGCGCCCCGGGCAGCAACCCGGCCTCGGTCAGGATCTGAAACCCGTTGCAGATGCCGAGCACCAGGCGACCCTGGGCGGCGAACTCCGCCACGGAGTCCATCACGGGTGAGAAACGGGCAATGGCCCCGGTGCGCAGGTAGTCGCCGTAGGAGAAGCCCCCGGCGAGAATCACCGCGTCGTACCCCGAAAGGTCCCGGTCCTGGTGCCAGATGTAGTCGGCCTCCAGGCCCAGGATCTCCCGCAGCGCCCGGTAGGTATCCATCTCACAATTGGTCCCGGGAAAGACCACGACACCGAAGCGCACCTACTTCACCCCCGTTTTGGCGGCGGCCTCGGTGGCGCCCACGGCAGGAACGAGCCGGTCACTGGACGGGGCCAGCGTGAAGGTGAAGGTCTCCATAATGGGGTTGGTCAGAATCTTGGGGCCGAGTTCCTGGACCAGCGCCTGCGCAGCCTCGGTCGACTCAGCCTCTACCCAGACCTCGATATGCTTGCCAATGCGGACCTGCGGGACGCCGGTGTAACCAAGCGCCTTGACGGCGCCCTCCACGGCGCTGCCCTGGGGGTCCAGCACACCCTTCTTCAGTACGACCTTGACCTCTGCCTTAAACAGCATGGTGATCCTTACCCCTTCCCCATCAGGTTTACCGAAGCACACCCTGGAGGCGCCCCAGCGCGTCCGCGTACCGGGAGGCTGTCTCGGCAATCAACTCAGCCGGCAGGACGGGCGCCGGGGGCTGCTTATCCCAGCCGATACGTTCCACGTAATCCCGGATGGGCTGCTTATCCAGGCTGTCGATCGGCTTGCCCGCCTGGTAGCGGTCCATCGGCCAATAGCGGCTGGAATCCGGGGTGAAGATTTCATCGATGACGATGATCTCATCGCCCACCAGACCGAACTCAAACTTCGTGTCCGCCAGGATGATCCCGACCTCGGCCGCCTTGGCGGCGGCGAAGTTGTAAAGTGCAATCGACTTGGTCTTCAAGAACTCCGTGACCTCAGCCCCGTAGATGGCCCGGACCTGGGTCTCGTCCACGTTCTCATCGTGCCCGACATCGTTCTTGAGCGCCGGGGTGAAAATGGGCTCGGGCAGCTTGCTGTTGAGCATCAGGCCGTCGGGCAGCGGAACCCCGCAGACCGAGCGGGACTGCTGGTACTCCTTCCAGCCGGACCCCGCCAGGTAACCACGCACCACGCACTCCACGTCGAAACGCTTGGTCCGGCGGACCACCATCGAGCGGCCCTCAAGCAGCGGCACCGCCGCGGCGGGGATGCCGAGGTCCTGCACATCCGTGGTGATCAAGTGATTGTTCACGATGTGCCGGGTGGCGTTGAACCAGAGCACAGAGAGGCCGGTCAGCACCTGCCCCTTGCCGGGAATCCCCTGGGGAAAGACGACGTCAAAGGCGGAGAGTCGATCCGATGCCACCAGCAAGAGCCGGCTATCCGGCAACTCGAACATCTCGCGGACCTTGCCTTTATGGAGCTGCTTCAAACCTAGATCGGGACAGTTCAGCAATGGGGTCACTTCGGGTCGCCTCCCAACTGTGCGAGCAAAACTTCGGGGTCGGTTATGCCAAAGTCACATTCGACGGGATTGATCACCTCGAACAGGGTCTCGTTGTCGGGGCCAGTGCCGATGCGCAGGTGCAGACGCAGGTCGTGAACCCCGACCGGAGTCAGGTGGGCCCGCAGGCTCCGGGCTGCATGGGCGGCCGTGTCCTCCAGGGCGCTGAGCCGGATTTGCTTGAAGTCGGGAAGGGCCTGGACCTCGGCCGCCCCATCGGGACCAACGAACGTGACCGCCGTCTCGCCCTGCGCAACCTGCACCATCACTGCGAACCCCAGCGGCTCGATACGGGTGACCAGCAGCGAGGCCAATCCAAACGAGTCAAGGTAGTTGGTCTGCACGGCGTGGCGGCGGAGAACGGTCTGCACTGAAAGGGCCACCCGGCACGCCGACTCCGACTCCCACTCCATCACGACCACGTCCGCCTGATCGGTACTCCAGACCTCACATCCCGGACGCCGGTACAGCGAGTTCATTTTCTTTACGTCATGCCTGGCCAACGGAAGCATTCCCTCCTGGAATTACTTGATCAGCCACATGAGGAGCAGTGCCACACCCACACCGAGGATCGGACCGACCAACGGGCCGGCCCACCGGGACTTCTTGGGCCATGCCATCGTAACCCCGGCGGTCACCAGCAGGCCGGCCAGCAACCCGATGATCAGACCGGTACGGGTAATCACTTAGCTCAGCCCCAGTCGTGCAAAGATCGTGTTGACGTGACGGAGGTGGTGAGTGACATCAAAGGCCGCATCGAGTTCGCCGGGGGTCATGAGGGACTGGATCGTCGGCTCCTCCTCCAGGAGACGCCGCAGGTGCGTGCCCTCGGCCCACGCCTGCATAGCCTTCTCCTGGACGATGGCGTAGGCCTGCTCCCGGGTCAGCCCCTTCGCCACCAGCTCCAGCAGCACGTTGCCGGAGGACGTGAGACCCAGGGACATATCCATCGAGCGCCGCATGTTTTCGGGGTATACATGCATGTTTTCGATGACCCAGGTCATCTTGCCAATCATGTAATCGGCGAGGATGGTCGAATCGGGCAGGATCACCCGCTCCACCGAGGAGTGGGAGATGTCACGCTCGTGCCAGAGCGTCACGTCCTCCAGGCCCGCCAGGGCATTGCCGCGCAGGATCCGGGAGAGCCCGGAGATCTGCTCGAGCGTGACCGGATTCCGCTTGTGCGGCATGGCGCTGGAGCCCTTCTGGCCCTTGGAGAACGGCTCCTCGACCTCCCGGGTCTCGGTCTTCTGCAGGAGCCGCAGCTCGACCGCCAGGTTGTCCAGGGTGGAGCCCAGGATCGCCAGGGTGGTCAGCAGTTGGGCGTGGCGGTCCCGCTGGAGCACCTGGGTCGAGATTTCAGCCACACCCAGGCCCATGCGCCCGCAGACGAACTCTTCCACCGCCGGGTCGATGTTGCCGAAGTTACCCACGGCGCCGGAGAGCTTGCCCACGGCGATCATCTGACGGGCTTGCTCGAGTCGGACGGCATCCCGCCGCAGCTGCGAATAGAAAACCGCCAGCTTCAGACCAAAGCTGGTCGGTTCCGCGTGGACACCATGGGTCCGACCCATGGCCGGCGTATACTTGAACTCCACCGCCCGCTTACCTACAGCGGCGATGAGGCCCTCGAGTCCCTGCGCGATCTCCTCAACCGCCTCGGTCAGCACAGCGGAGAGGGCAGTATCGACCACGTCGGTTGAAGTCAGTCCATAATGGATGTAGCGAGCCGACGGATGGTTGATTCGCTCGGCGCACGCTGTGGTAAAGGCGATCACGTCGTGGCGGGTGGTGCGCTCAATCTCCTCCACCCGTTGGACGAAAGCCTCGTCCACAGTGAAGGTACGGCGTTTGAGCTCCGCGACCTCAGCGGCGGGGAGGGCACCTAGCTGAGCCCAGGCCTCGCAGGCGATGATCTCCACCTCGAGCCATTTCTGAAAGCGGTTCTCCGATGACCAGAGCTTGGCCATCGCGGGGCGGGTGTAGCGTTCAATCATGTCTCTTACCTCGCTTTACGCTTGGGTCGACCGGGTGTAAGCGTCGCGCGCCTTGCGTTCCAGGTCAGCCTTATGTGCAACCACCTTTTCCCGATAGGCAGGGTGCTTCCCTCCCAGAATCGTGACCGCCAGATAGGCGGCGTTGCGCGTCCCGTCAATGGCCACCGTGGCCACGGGAACGCCGGGGGGCATCTGCACAATGGCGTAGAGGGCATCGATGCCCTCCAGGGGACTACTGCCCTTCAGCGGCACGCCGATGACCGGCAGGACCGTGGCAGCGGCCACTACGCCCGGTAGAGCGGCGGCCATGCCGGCCCCTGCGATGATCACTTCCACTCCGCGCTCTAGGGCCGTGGCAGCCCATTCGTGAACCAGGGCCGGTGCCCGGTGCGCACTCGCCACCACCAGTTCATGGCTGACGCCGAACTGCCCCAGCACTTCGGCGGCCTCCCGCATCTTCGGCAGATCGCTCTCGCTTCCGCATATGATCCCCACCAGCGCCACCCGACGCACCTCCGTCTCCCCTGACTTCCCCGGACAGGCATTGGGGCCCGGGGTTCACCCGAGCCCCGTTGCCACGATGCACCCTTCATATGTTGCCCCAAATTGAAACCCGGGGGGTAGTTTTCACTCGTTTGTACTGAGTGAAACCTACCCGCCCGGGTTTTTCGCCCTTCGGTGTGGACGGGCGCAAGGCCCGACCTGTGCCGCTCGGTCGCAGACCAGCCCGACGGCGTCGCCGTGCTGCGGAACCCTAGGCACACTTTCCTCCGTGACCTGTCGGCCACGCTTTCAATGTAAGCTTTTCGATCACTCAGTGTCAACGGCGAATCCGAACTTTTTTCTCCGCTGACGCCAAATCGTTCGGATTCTAACGTCGCCAGGCCTACGGGGCCATTTTGGTAGTTTGCAGGCGCCGGAGGATCTCCACCGTCAAGGCCTGGGCGATCAACGCACCGGTGACACCAGAGACGGCGCCGACCCGCTGGGCGAGACCGGGCACTGCGAGGACGGCATCGCCCGCCGGTGCACCGTTGTCAATAACGACATCAGCGACCCGCGTCATGTCGGCCTGGGCTCCACTGACAACGATGAGAGCGTGGCCCTGCCGCTTCACCTCCTGCGCCAACTCGCCGGCCCCTCCCACGATCATGAAGACATCGGCCGGCCCCCACTCCCCGCCCACACACACCGGCACCAGCCCGCCGGACCGATCGCCCAGCTCCATGCCGAAGGCGCGATCGCCGAGCACACGAACGGCGCCGCCCGACCGGATGGCGCGCACAACCAGGTCGGCCGCGTCCCGAATGGCCGGACCCTGCGTGGCCTGCACCCGGGCGATCGCCACGCCCGCCGCGGCCCAGTACGCCTCGGCGGAGGGCTCAGCCATGGTGGGCGCCATCACCGCAATGAACCGGGCCGTCTGCACGTCCGGTGCGGTGATGGCGCCGCCCACCACCACAAAGGCCGCCCCCGCCTCCAGGGCGGCACGGGCCTGATCAGGGCAGGTGTAGCGGCCCTCGGCCACCACCGGCACGTCAATCGCCGAGACCAACTCCTGCACCAGGTCCAGGTCCGGGCCGGCCTGATGCGGCGAGTGGGGCGTGTAACCGGATAGCGTGGTTGCGACCAGGTCGGCCCCGTAACCAGCCGCTCGTATACCCTCGGCGGCGTTAGAGACGTCGGCGAGCACAGGCAGACTAAGCTCCTGCTGAATCTGCTGGATGAGCTGCGCCAATAGCCCCGGCACCGGGTGGGCCCGGGCCGTGGCGTCTACGGCGATCACGTCCGCACCGGCCTCAGCCAGGGTGCGGGCGCTCTCGAAGTCCGGCGTAATGACGCGGTTACCCCGCACATCCGCCCGCTTCCACAGCCCGATGACCGGCAGGGCCGTCGCGGCCTTCACTGCCGCCACATGCTCCGGCGTGCCCACACGCAGGGCGGTGGCGCCCGCCCGCTCAGCAGCGGACGCGATCAGCGCCACGGCAGATGCCTGATTCAGCGGAGACTCATCCCCAGACGGCTGGCAGGAGACGATGAGCCGACCTGGCTTGAGCGGAAACATCACAATGGGCCTCCCCACGGCACATTTCTTAAGAACTGACTACCCTGACCGATTCGGTCCGGGCCGCAGGGGTACCTGCCAGTGTGGGAAAAAAGCCCAGGCTATCACCATATCGCCTAGTTCAGAATCCGCCGCTGCCTGTCCGGGCCGGCGTACAGGTCCAAATTCCCGCCGCTCAGCGTGAAGAGCTGCGTCGAAATCGGGTAGCTATGCGCCTCATTCAGCGACTGCACCCGCTCAGTCATCTCGGCGACAAAGCGCGGGTCGGCATCGCCGAACATCACCAGATAATCACGATGTGGCACCGCAATCACGGGATTGCCGGACACCAGGACCGCCATGTTCATCAGCTCCCGCGACAGCAGAATGCGGCTGGCGTCGTACCCGTCAAAGGTCTCCCACACCAGGGTCGTCCGGGTGCCGGTATCGAAGCGGTTGAAGCAGCCGGCCTCCTTGTTCATGGTCTGGAGGTTCTGCATGGCCGTCGTCAGCAAAATGGTCTCCCCGGCATTCCACTCGTCTGCGACCTTGCGTTGGATGTACGAGTAACGCTCGGGCTCATCAATCACAAAGGCGATATGCAGGTCGCCCACGTACCCAACGGTGATCAATTCCCGGCCATCGTCCCGGCAGAAATCCAGAAGGCTCACCGGCACCACCTGCGGCATGACCTTGTGGCGATTCTGGTCGAAAGTCCCCCCCACGGATGTGGGCTCCTGATAGACCAGGGTGCTCAGGAAGGTCCCGATTACCTCATCCCGGTCCAGCGGCATGCCGCAGTAAGTCTGATACAGGTTGACCAGGGAGACGACCCGCTGGCGCCCCGGTTCGGGCTCGACCATCAGGAAGAACTTGCCCATCGCCTTCACCCGGATGTCCGGGCGTTCCCGCCGAGCCCGTGTGACCACGGCCCGGCTGAACTCCTCTTCGGTCAGCAATCCTTTGCTCATGTTCGCGCACGCTCCGTTTTGTCTACCCTTTTCCCGGTTCATACACCACGAACTTGCCGCCGGACAGCATGAGCCACTGATTGGAAACGGCTCGCTGGCCCCAGCGCCGCAGCATCACCCGCATCGCCACGCTCCCGAGCTCCTTCACGCTAACAACTTTCACCAATGATTACGAATTCCAGCGCCGGGGGTTCGGTCGACCGGTAGAAAGAAATACGCCCCGTTCTCGGTATATCCCGAGAACGGGGCTGGCGCAAAACAACCGCCGCATGCATCTGCACACGGCGGTCTCGTTTTACTCCCACTCGATCGTGCCCGGCGGCTTGGAAGTCATATCGTAGGCAACCCGGTTCACGTGGGGCACCTCGTTGATGATGCGATTGGTGATTCGCTCCAGCACGTCCCAGGGGAAGCGATAGAAGTCAGCGGTCATGCCGTCATGCGAGGTGACGGCCCGTAAGATGATCGGGTAAGCGTAGGTCCGCTCATCGCCCATCACCCCGACGCTCTTGATGCTGGGCAGTACGGCGAAGGCTTGCCAGATGTCGTCGTAAAGCCCCGCCCGGCGGATCTCCTCCAGGTAGATTGCGTCGGCCTCCTGCAGGATCGCCAGCTTGTCCGGGGTGATCTCCCCCAGCACCCGAATCGCCAGACCCGGTCCCGGGAAGGGATGACGCCCCACGATCTCCTCAGGCACGCCCAGCGCCCGACCCACGGCCCGAACTTCATCCTTGAAGAGTTCCCGGAAGGGCTCAACCAACTGGAACTTGAGGTCCTCCGGCAGCCCGCCCACGTTGTGGTGACTCTTGATCACGGCCGCCGTGGCGGTGCCGGACTCGATCACGTCCGGATAGAGCGTCCCCTGAACGAGATAGTCGATCTGACCGAGCTTGCGGGCCTCATCCTGGAAAACGTAGATGAACTCCCGCCCGATAATCTTCCGCTTCTGCTCCGGATCGGTGACTCCGGTGAGTTTGGAGAGGAAGCGCTCTGAAGCGTCCACGTGAATCAGGTTGATATGGAAGCGGTCCCGGAATGTCCGGACCACCTGCTCGGCCTCGCCCTTGCGCAGCAGGCCATGATCGACGAACATGCAGGTCAGGTTATCGCCCACCGCCTGGTGGACGAGCACGGCGGCGACGCTGGAGTCCACGCCGCCGGAGAGGGCGCAGAGCACCTTGCCCCCCGCCGTCCGGTCCCGAATCAACCGGACCTGCTCCTCGATGAAGGAGGAAGTGGTCCAATCACCCCGGCAGCCGACGATCTTATAGAGGAAGTTCTCCATGAGTTCCTTGCCTTGGTGGGTATGCACCACCTCCGGGTGGAACTGGACGCCATAGAGCCGCCGCTCATCGTCGCCGATGACGGCGGTCGGGGTGTTGTCAGTGGACCCGATGATCCGGAATCCCGGCGGGGCGGAGAGCACAGAGTCGCCGTGGCTCATCCAGACCTGCGTCCGGGCGTCCATACCCGCAAAGAGCGGATGGCCGGGGTCCTGCAGTTCCAGCGTCGCCTTGCCGTACTCCCGCTTGGTGGCCCGGCGCACTTCGCCGCCGAGGTCCAAGCTCATCAGCTGCATGCCATAGCAGATCCCGAAGATCGGGATGCCCAGCCGAAAGATCTCGGGATCGCACTTGGGCGCGCCATCGCCGTACACGCTGGCTGGTCCGCCGGAGAAGATGATCCCCTTGACCTGCTCTGCGGTAAAGCGCGCCGCCGGCGCATTATGCGGCCAGATCTCGCAGTATACGTTCATCTCCCGGACCCGGCGGGCAATGAGCTGGCCGTACTGGGCCCCGAAGTCGACAACCACGATCAATTCCGTGTGACGAGACATGCGTCCGCTCCTTACTTGGCATAAATCTCCGGTTTGAGTACGCAGACCTCAGGGAGGTTCCGATACCTCTCGGCGTAGTCCAGGCCATTGCCGATCACGAAGAAGTCCGGAATCTCAAAGCCCCGATAGTCGATGACGACGGGCACCTTGCGGCGAGACGGCTTGTCCAGCAGTGTGGCGACTTTCAGCGACGCCGGGTTGCGCTGGCTCAGGTAATCCCGCAGGAACTTGATGGTCAAGCCGGTGTCGACAATGTCCTCGACGATGAGCACATGCTTGCCCTCCAGCGTGTAGTCCAGGTCCAGCAGGACCCGGTGGACGCCGGTGGTCTTGGTGGACGCACCGTACGAAGAGATGCGCATGAAGTCGAGCTCTGCGGGGATGGTGATCGCCCGAAAGAGATCCGACGTAAAAAGGGCGGCACCCTTCAGGATCCCCACCAGCACAAGGTCCTTGCCGGCGTAATCCTGAGAGATCTGCGCGCCCAGTTCCTGAACCTTGGCCAGCATCTGCTCCTTGGTCACCAGGATTCGTTCGACATCGTTCAGCACGGCGATGCCCCCTTGTGGTCCAGCCCGGTCGAACCCTTTAAAATTGCGACAAGGTCTGCGTGGCTTGATATACCCCACAGTCTACCCATCTCATTTCCCAGCGTCAAGGAGCAGAAAGGAATGCGGCCGTCTCCATGGAACCCCCCAGAGGGGCGGCATGCCGGATCAAACCCCGGATGCCAGCCGCCACAGGGTTTCAGCCAGGAGGCGGGTCCCGGTCGCCAGGTCTTCACGCGTTGTATACTCCTGCGGGCAGTGCGAGAGCCCGTCCCGACTGCGCAGGAAGATCATGCCCACCGGGCAGATTCGGGCGATGTTAGCCGCGTCGTGCACGGCCCCGCTGGGCAGTGCGAACGGCTCCAGCCCCAGGCTGGTCGCAGCCTGGGTCATGACACTCATGATGCCCGGGTCGCAGCGCACCGGTTCAGACGTGTGCTGGACCGTCACCTCGCCGGTCAAGCCCCGCCGCTCGCACGCCGCGTGCAAGTATGCCCGGACCCGCCCGACGCAGGCGTCGCGGCGGCCGGCGTCCAGGTCCCGGATATCGAAGCTGAGGCCGACCTCAGCTGGGATCACGTTGGCGGCGCCCGGCTTGGTCTGAACCCAGCCAACGGTAGCCCGGGTGGTGGGACCCGACTCCCGTGCCGCCCGCTCTGTCTCGAGGATGACCTCGGCCGCAGCGGGCATGGGATCCCGCCGCAGATCCATCGGACAGGCACCCGCATGCTCCGCCCGGCCCCGGATGGTGCCCTGCAGTTGCTGCATACCTGCGATGCCGCTGACGATCCCCACAGGCAGACCGCGGGACTCCAGCAGCCCCGATTGCTCAATGTGCATCTCCACGTAGGCCGAATACGCCCCCGGCGAGACCACGGCCGTACGGAGTCGCTCCGGATCCGCGCCATACTCCACCAGGGCGGCGCGTAGCGATACCCCCTGCCGGTCGACCATCTGGTCCAAATGCTCGTAGGGGAAGGTGCCCGCGACAAAGCTCGAGCCCATGAGCCCGTGAGCGAACCGGCTCCCTTCCTCCCCGATGAGGCTGACCACCTCGATAGGCAGTTGCGGCACCAGCCCGTGGTCCCGCATGGAAGCCACGGCCTCCAAGGACCCGAGCACGCCCGCCGGTCCGTCGAAATTGCCGCCGTTGGGCACGCTGTCGACGTGTGACCCGGTGAGGATTGCTGGACCCTCCCGGTGTCCGGCGAGGCGCCCAAACAGGTTCCCCGCCGCATCCCGGCGAACTTGTAACCCAGCCTCCACCATCCAGCCCGCCACGGCCGCCGTGGCAGCCTGTTCGGCCGCGGTCAAAGCGTAGCGTGTGACTCCACCCTCAGGGGCGGCACCGAACTGCGAGAGGTAGTGAATCCGATCCCACAGGCGCTCAGCGTTGATTTGCATGTTGCCAACACCCCCGCCGAGGAGTTCGCCCCCAGGTGTGGGCCTTCCTGCCTGGAGACCGGGGCAGGAGCATACCACGAAAACAGGCCCCGCCTAAGCGGAGCCCGACTGCGATGAGGTCTCCGGCGACTGCAGGGTCCCGGACTCCCAATCTTTATAAAAACTGAGAAGCCCGTCTTCCACCACTTCTGCCATGGCTACGGTCTGGTCCAGCCCGGTGAACCAGATCATAAAGGGAAAGTGTGCAGTGCCACCCATGATGTGGATGGACCCCACCTGTGGCAGGTTCTTGCCCATGCCCGCACCCGGCTTGAGCGGCCCGCGGTTGACAGTGATGCGCCCTGGTCGTCCCACCGCTGCATCAACGGCAATGATATACGGGAACTTGTTGCGCTTCATGGCCCGCATCCAGGCCTCGTTGACTTTTTCCTTGATGTTGGTGGCATGGACCGGCTCGTTCAGATCCCCCAGATACTCTCCGGTGAAGCCCTTCCGCTTGAGGAACCAGCCGATGAAGGGACCCAAGGCGTCCCCCGTGGAACTGGTAGCCCCGACCATGAAGAAGACGGGCAGGTACTTGTCGCTCTTCATGTCGGCCCGATACTGCTCCCGGAGCGCTTTGGCCAGCGCCGTGGAGGCTTCGGCATCCTGGTAATGGAAGTCGGCCAGGAGGGCTGGCGTTACATCCGAGTTCGCCAGGTCGAAGGACAAGGGAACTCCTCCTTGGGATTCAGATCAGGCGCAGTCCTCGTCCATTACTGGTAATTATTACTATATCCTGTGGAAACGAGTTTGTCAATCCCTGGATGGAGTGTGATCGTATGGAATTGCCGCGGCGAATCCTGCGCCCTTTCGTCGGTGCTCGCATCATCAAAACCGGGCTGGCCGTTTTTGCGGCGGTCATCACCCTCCACTGGTTCGGATCGGAGTACGCCACATTCGCAGCGGTGGCAGCTGTTCTCGCGGTCCAGCCCTCCGTGAACTTGGCCCGAGAGGCCTTCGGGCAGCAGATGCTCGGCAACCTGGTGGGCGGCGTCGTGGCGGCGGCAGTCGGGATGCTGGGGTCCAACCCACTCTCCAACGCCCTGGGCGTGGTCATCGTGCTCGGTCTTTTGACCCGCTTCAGGTTGAACGAGACGGCCAACCTGGCTGTCGTCGTCTTCCTGTTCGTGATGGACCGGCCCCACCACGATTTCCTCCTCTACACCGCGGCCCGCGTGGCCACCGTGGCCGTGGGCATGCTGATCGGGTTCCTGGTGAACCGGTTCATCCACCCGCCCGACTTCAGCAACCGCCTGCGGGGCGAACTGGATGCCGTGGGCAGTGATGTGGACGCGTTCGTGCTGCACCTCATCGACAGCCTCGCCATTCCCGAAGACTACGCCAAGACACAGATCAAGAGCGAGGCGGCGTCGATCCTGAGGCGGCTGGATACCGTGCGTCACTTTCTAAACCTCTCGGCGGAGTGGAACGCCGGGTCATCCCTCCGCCTCAGCCTGGAGAAGGCGACGGCATCCATGTTCGTCTTCGTGGAGCGCATCATGGACATTCACAAACTCGTGCTGCAGGCCGGTGGGCTGGGGCACAGCCCGCAGCGGGGGGCAGTGGCTCAAGCGCTGGAGAACGTCATTCGCTACCGCCAGGATGTGATGGGGGCCGCCCTCGCCCAGCGTTCACCCAGCCCGGAGTGGGCGAACGACTTTGCGGGCGGGCTCATCGAACTGGAGGACCTGATCGATCGCCAGGTGGACAATCAGGAGACCCGACCGCTGGGCATGGCGCTCTATGCCGTGCTGACCAACATCCGCCACATGGGATGGCGTATGGCCTCGCTCGCCCGGCTGCTGCCCGGCAGCGAAGAATCGTAGGGCGCGGAAGGACTCACTGTTCGGGTGACGAACCTTCTAACTCATACTTTGCCGACCCCGCAGTTACCGGGAGGGAGAATACCGCTATGAATCTCGCACCCCGTATCGCAGCCATCGCCGATGCATTCAGCGGTACGCTGGGCGTCTCGGCCATCAATCTAACCAGCGGTGCGCACTTTGACTATCAATCCGATCTCAGCTTCTATCCCGCCAGCACCATCAAATTGCCGCTCCTCTATGAGGTCTTTCGAGGCGCACTCGCTGGGCGCTGGGGACTGGACGACCAGCTTGCGCTGACCCCGGCCAACCAGGTGGACGGTTCCGGCGTGCTCGCCGACCTGACACCGGGGCTCCGCCTCTCTGTGCGGGACACAGCCATGCTCATGATCGTCGTCAGCGATAACACGGCGACGAACATGTTGGTCGACCTCTGCGGTACAGACAGTCTGAACGCCTCCATGGTTGAACTGGGCCTGACCAGCATCCGCATGAACCGCAAGATTGGGATCCAGACAGAGACCCCGCTAGGCACGGCGACGCCGGCGGACATGGCCCGCCTGATGCAATTGCTGGGCCTCCATCAGGTCCTCACGCCCGCGGCATGCACGGACATGATCGATATTCTAAAACGGCAAAAGTACAAGGAGACCACGAACCGCTATATCCCGGAGACGGACGTGGAGGATGATCTTGCCCCGGTGCAGATCGCCTCCAAGAGCGGCTGGATCCGGGGCGTGCGCAACGACGTGGCGCTGATCTGGGCGCCGCGATCCACGTACGTACTGAGCATGTTCACCAAGGACGCCAAGGACCGGCGGTACTACGTCGATAACGAAGGCTCCCTGGTCCTGCCCCGGGTCTCGCAAGCCATTTATGAAGCGTGGGGAAAATAAGCGTGCTCAATTATCTACTCATGGTAGTGATGGCCGTCTTCTGGGCGGGGACGTTTGTGGTCGGCAAGCTCTCGGTGGCCTCGGTAGCGCCGGAGATCGTAGCCTTCCTCCGCTTCTTCTTCGCTGGAGCGGTGTTGGCCGGGGTCATGGGGGTGTGGCAGCGCGGCAGCTTCCGGGTAAAGCGGGCAGACTGGCCGCTGGTGATTGGTTTGGGGGCCACCGGCATCGCGGCGTATAACCTGCTGTTTTTCCTGGGGCTCCACCTGGCGCCGGCCTCAGACGGGGCCATGATCATCCCGACCTTGAACCCACTCCTCACTATGTTTGCGTCGGTCCCCCTTTTGGGTGAGCAGATGACGAGCCAGAAACTGACAGGAGCGGCGATTTCGGTGGCTGGACAGGCCCTGATCTTCGGATCGCTCTTTCAGGCGGTCGCACACGACCCCGTTCGGCTGAGGGGCGACCTGCTCTATGCTGGCGCTGCGATCTGTTGGTCGGCTTACAGCATTCTGGGACGCATCGCGGCCCGCCGCTTCACGGCCCTTGCGTCCACGACCTGGGCTACGGTGGTCGGCTCGCTCATTTTGGCGCCCTTTGCGCTCTGGCAGGTGTCGGGTGCGAATCGCTACACCGGTCCCTTCTGGGCGGACGTGCTTTACATGGCGATCTTTGCGACCGTAATTGGTTTCTTTCTCTGGAGCCGGGGGCTCGAACGGCTGGGGGCCAGCCGGGCAGCGGTCTTCATCAACCTGGTGCCCGTGATTTCAGTGTTGCTGGCCTTCCTCTTGCTCGGCGAGCGGCCT
>DAHVXO010000143.1 GCA_027356675.1 Symbiobacteriaceae bacterium
CCCGTTCACTGGCAAGGGTTGCGGCCTCGTATAGCACTTACGGACTATCCCAGTTTGGCCCGTTCAGTCGACTCCCAGAACAGGCGGGCGTCCACCAGCACGACGGCGTTGCGGGCCAAGCGCACAGCACCCCGCCGCTGCAGGTCGGACAAGACCCGAGAGACGGTCTCCCGAGCCATGCCGCCCAGGTGCGCGATCTCCTGATGGGTCAGCGGGATGATCCTGAGGCCGCCGTCGGCGGTTTCGGCCTTGCGCATCAGCACGGAGATAACCCGCTCGTGGGCGCTACGGCTGGTCATCGCGTGCACGTGCTCGAGTAGCCAGCGCACCCCGTCGCCGAGTAGTCGCATGATCGCCAACGCCACCTCGGGGTGGGTCATGACAATTCGGTCGAAGTCGCTCATCGCAAGGGCCCATACAGTTGCGTCCTCCAGCACCTCTGCACTCGCGATGTACGGGTGCCGGTCCAGCAACGCCACCAGCCCCACGGCCTCACCCGCTTCGATCACTTGCAGCGTCTGTGCGTTGCCATCCTCGCTGATTTTGTGCCACTTGACGCGGCCTGCCTCCAGAAAGAAGACCGCGGTGGGATCCTCGCCCTGACTAAAAAGCAGGGAGCCTCTCCGGTAGCTCCGTAGGTGCATAATCTGCATCAGATCAACGATTGTCGCATCCGGCAGGCCCTGCAGGGCGGCGACGCCACGGCCGTGCAGCTCTCGAGACACGTCAACGCCCCCAATATCGCACCCCTTATGTGATAATCATTATCTGCGAGATTACAATCTCGTGCTATCAACCCAATGGACCAAGCCAGCGTGGTGCTTTGGTGCTATATGAGGTCGTCTGACGGCGCTGTGATCTTGGTCACACCTCCAGGGGCCGCGTCCGGCGTATGCTGGGTCGTGAGCAGATGCCACACGGCACCATGCACGAAGAGGGCCCAAGTCTTATGTTACGAGGAGGGTTCATCATGTCTGACCAGCCGGTCGTTGTGGATGTGCGCCCGATTCCGCCCTACCGCAAGCACCCGACGATCTTCCAGGCCTTCGCTGACCTCGCTCCGGGTCAGGCCATGATCCTGGTGAACGATCATGACCCCCGGCCCCTGTACTATCAGTTCGCCGCCGAGAAGGCGGGGCAGTTCAACTGGCAGTACATCGAGCAGGGGCCCGAACTGTGGCGGGTGGAGATCAAGAAGGTATAGGGAGAGTCGAGTGCGGGGCAGATCTGTGCCGAATGAAAGCGGCGGGGGAGCAATTCCCCGCCGCTTCGCTGTCCATCCCTATTCCGGTTCCCGAGTATCCCAGTGGCGTCGACCGAAGACCCCCATGTAAATCACGAATAACAGAAAGACGCCGACGCTACCGCCCCCGTAGTAGGCCAGACGCTGCCACTGCTTGCCCTGAATCTCCACCGGAAGGCCCGCGCCGATCTCGCCGGCGGTGCGATCCCAGTGGTAGCTCTTGCCGGTCACCTCGTCGATGACGGTATAGCCCACGGTGACCGCATCACGCAGGAACCCGACCCAGTCCTCGGCGGTCGCCTCGTCGCTCGGGCCAAACCGCTGGACCATGGACTCCCCATCGTAGGACCCCGTCTGGGACTTGAACGCGATGGACCGGAAGAGCGGGTTGTTCATCAGTTGCACTTCAGCAATGCCAGTCTGGTTGAACGCATCCAGCGAGGGGTGCACCTTCTTGGCATGGATGACGAACTGCCCGTCCTTTTCCTCCTTGGACAAGGCGTACTCCCCCATGGACCCAGTCAGTGCTGTGAAGCGCTCCCGCCACATATCGGCGAAGCGATCCGTGCTTTGAATTGTCTGAACTTCCGTAATTTTTCCGTCAACCTGAAGGGTAAACTCCCGGAGGTATTGCATCGTCCCCTGCTTGGTGGTGTACCGGCCGCTGGTCAACACACCGTCGGAGTGAGACGCCGGGAGACTCGCCGCCGTGGTACCCTTGGTGGCCGAGCAGCCTGTCAGTAAGACCAGGGAGCCGAGCACGAGACCCATCCAACGCCGGCGGTTCACGGCAACCCCTCCCCTACATCCCCCTACTGCTAGTACGATAGTCGCCACCAAAATAGTTCGATAGGACCATCAACATTCTTACGGCCGACCTCCCGGAATCGTTCACGTCTGAGCGCCCCGGCCAAAGCTGACCAGGGCGCTCACTTGCTTTCGTCCTGATTCTATTTGACGGAACGGGGGTGATCTCCTTCCCGACAGGGATGAACAAACTGTGAATGCCGGAGTCGTTCACCCCCGGGAAATACCGATCACGTACCTTGACCCACCCGCGCCCTAGTTGGTAGGATCTTCCTAAAGGTCCGCCTCCCGGAAAACACTGCATGTCGGTGTGTTCCGGCGACTGGCAGGCGGCGCCTTCCCCCCGGACCGTGGGGACAAGTACGCCCAGAAGGGGAGAGATGGCTGTGAGACAGCGCTCCGGCGGCCTCGTGATCCTCGCCATCAGTATCGTCGCTGGACTCCTGGCGGCGCTCCTGTCCGTGAGCTTCCTCAGAGGCGTAGCCAAATCGACCACGGTGCTGGTCGCCACGCAGGAGATCCAGCCGTTCACGCCACTCTCACCCGACATGTTTGCCGCCGAGCAGTGGCCGAGCACGGCCGTGCCGGCGGATGCGGTCACGGATACGGCAGCGGTCGCCGGGCGCTTCGCCCGTACACTGCTGCTGCCTGGGACCGCCCTGCGCGCCGGGCACCTGGCGGTGGCCAACGGCCGGACCGGGTCGCTGGCAGCCCGGCTGACCGAGACTGGCGTGCCCGGCACCCGAGCACTGGCCATCCCGGTGGATGCCGCCACAGGCGTCGGCGGGACCCTGCAGCCGGGCGACCGGGTCGATATCATCGCTGCTGTCAAGATCGATCAGAAGAATGGGCCTTCCACGCAACTTTCCAAGATCATCGCCCGGGGCGTGCCGGTGCTATTGCGCACGGAGGAGGATTCGGCCAACCGGGGCACCATCGTGGTGCAGGTCACCCCGGCCCAGGCTGAGGAGATCGCCTATGCCCAGATCGCCGGGAAGATCTACCTGGCCACCAACCCCTACCGGGCCGATCGTGAGTCCGAACGGACCACCGGGGTCACCCCCGACATCTTCCTGCAGCGCTACGGCGGGAGGTGAGTCCCCGTGGCCGGTCCTCTGATCGCCGTCTGGAGCCCCAAGGGCGGTGTGGGCAAGACGCTGGTTGCCACCGGCCTGGCCATGCAGTTGCTGCGGCGGTGTGCGGGCGGGACGCTCCTGGTGGACCTCGACGCCGGCAAGGCCGACATTGCCCCGCTGCTCAAGGTGGCACTAAGACCGTCCATTCTCGACTATCTGGACTCGGGGGGCCGCACGGTGATCCATCCCGCGGGTCTGGCGATCCTGCCGGGCCCACCCCGGCTGGTCGAGGAGGGTCTGGTCACGATTGAACTGACCGAGGCCGTCCTGGGGCAGGCGGCGGTGCACTTTGGCGCCATCGTCGCCGACCTCGACGCTGACCTGCGGGACTCCACCGTAGTCGTCCTGGAGCGGGCAACGGCGGTCCTGCTGGTCACAACGCCCGACTTACTCTCGATCTATGCCTGCCGGCGCTTTGTGCAGGAAGCTGCGGCGGTGGGTTTGGGCATGGACCAGTTCCGCCTGGTAGTCAACCGGGCCCGCCCTGACCAGGCCATTCCGGATGCGGAGATCATCAGCCTGATCGGGGTGGAGCTGATCGGCCGAATACCGGACCTCCCGGGCCTCGCCGCCGCCATCAACCGGGGGATGATCAGCGTCACCCTCCGTTCCAACACCGACTTCGCCCTGGCGATCGCGCAAATCGCCCAGCGGCTTGCGTTCGCAGGGGTACCAGGTGGGCCCCCAGCCCCGGCCGCTCCGCCTCCCCCCGGTGGCGCGGTCGGGCTGCTCCCGGCCCTCAAAAGGTGGTGGCTCAGCCTGTGAGCATTATCCAGCAACGGCTCTCCCGGGCGGCGTCCGCTGGTGCGGGCGATGACGGGGCGGCCGCTTACCAGGCCCTGAAGGCCCGGATTCGCGACCGGCTGCTGGGCCGCATCGATCCGAACATCCTGTTCGGCGCCCACGACAATGCGCTGATGGCCACGGTGCGCCGGGAGGTTGCCTCCCTCGTGGAGAGCGACCCGCAGGTGCCGGCCTCGTCCCGTCCGGCCCTGGTCACCCGCCTCTGCCATGACATTGCGGGCTTCGGGGCGATCCAGCCCTTGATCGATGACCCGGGGGTCACGGAGATCATGATCAACCGGTTCGACGACATCTGGACCGAGCGGGCGGGGCGGCTGGGGCCGGAGCCGGAGATCAAGTTCGGCAACGACCAGCAGGTCCGGGATCTGTGCGAGCGGATCGCCCTGCCGCTGCGACGCCGCATCGATGAGACCAATCCGATTCTCGACGGGCGACTGCCCGACGGGAGCCGGGTCAACGCCGTCCTGGCGCCGGTGGCGCTGGACGGTACCTGTCTGACTATCCGCAAGTTCATGCGGGCCCTGACAGTGGAGCGGCTGCTCGCCGTGGGAACGCTGACACCGGGAGTCACGGCCTTCTTGCAAGCTTGCGTGGCCGCTCGGTGCAACGTCCTGGTCGTCGGGGGCACATCCAGCGGAAAGACGGCGCTGCTCAACGCCCTGTCGTCCTTCATTCCAGCCGATGAACGGATCGTAACGATCGAGGATGCGGCGGAGTTGATGCTCCAGCAGCCCCACGTGGTCAGGCTGGAGACCCGGCCGCCGAACGTCGAGGGGCGGGGCGAGATCACGGTGCGAGAGTTGGTGCGCAACGCTCTGCGGATGCGCCCGGACCGGATCGTGGTGGGCGAGTGCCGGGGACCGGAAGCGCTGGATATGATGCAGGCCGCCAACACCGGCCACGACGGCACCTTCTCCACCCTGCACGCCAACAGCCCCACCGACGCCCTGGCCCGGCTGGAAACCATGGTCTTGATGGCCGACAGCGGTCTGCCCGCCCGGGCTGTGCGCCAGCAGATTGCCTCGGCGTTCGATCTGGTGATCGAGGTGGCCCGGCTCAAGAGCGGGCTGCGGCGGATTCTTACGGTGGCCGAGGTCGTGCGGCCGGAGGACGGGGACATCGCTGTCGGCGAGCTATTCCGCTACGACCCGGCGGCGGACCGCTTGGCAGCCACGGGGACTCCCCACCGGCGAGTGGCTGAGCGGTGTGCCTGGGCCGGGGTCAAGCTCCAGGGGGTGAGCTAAGATGCTGAACCTGATCGCGGTGTTGGCGTTTACCGGGGTCTTCCTGGGGCTGATGGGGGTCTTCCAGGTGACGCGGCGGCCTGTTGGGGCTGATGAGGCTCCGACGTCGCCCAGCCCGCTGACGTTCTTCGGCCGGTGGGAGCAGGTGGCTGCGCAGGCCGGGCTCGGCTGGCGGCGGTCTACTTACGTGGGCGTAGCTGGGTTTGGACTCGCCCTTGCAGCCTTGCTGGCGTGGAGTGGGCGGATCAACTTGGCGGCCGTGGTGGGCCTCGCAGGGCTGGTTGGGCCTGACTGGTACGTCTACCGGGCTCGAGCGGCGCGGGTGGCCATGTTTGTCCGGCAGCTGCCGGGGGCGCTCTTCCTTGCCTCCAGCGTGCTGCGGGCCGGTGGCACT
Organism: Symbiobacteriaceae bacterium; assembly: GCA_027356675.1. The sequence continues at coordinate 5,629 of DAHVXO010000143.1, forward strand.
CTGCTGCAGGCGGTAGACTCCATCGCCAGCGAGATGCCCGACCCCGTGGGTGGCGAATTCCGGCGGATCCAGCAGCAGATGCGCCTGCACGTCCCGGCGCACGAGGCCTTTGCCGAGGCGCAGGCCCGGGTCGGGGTGCGGGAGTTCGCCGCTGTTGTCGTGGCGGCCCGCATCACCGCTGAGGTGGGCGGGAACCTGGCGCACATCTTTGATCAGATCTCCCGGTCGATCGTGGAGGCGCAAAACGCCCGGCGCACGGTGCAGTCCTTCACCACCGAGGGCCGGATGTCGGCGAATCTGATCGCCGCCCTGCCGTTCGCCGTGTTGGGGCTCTTGCATTTGCTGAGCCCCGGTTACTTTGAGCCCCTCTTCGCCACCTGGCCGGGCCGGTTTGTGCTGGCTGCCTGCCTGGGGACGATACTGCTGGGCTGGACAGTCATCCGACGGATGGTCGACATCCGGATGTTTTGAGTCTGGGGGGTGCGGTCCGTGCTTGCGATCGCGGTGCTGATCCTGGTGGCCTGCGCCGGCGGGCTCTACGGCGCCTACCTGCTCAGGCAGGACCGAGAGACCCGGGTGGCGGCGCTGATCCACGAGCTGGAGGCGCCTGCGGGTGGGGCGGAGGCCGGTGCTCAGGCCGGCGGCCGGTCTGGCTTGCTGGCCCGGCTCCAGCGGTTGATGCCGCAGGCGGTGCTGGAGTCCTACGGCGAGCGGCTGATCTGGGTCGGGCGGCCCTTCGGGCTGGAACCCAGCCAGCTCGTTGGGCTCAAGCTGGTAGGGGCGGTGCTGCTACCCGCTCTGGTGCCTGTGATCGGGCTCTTTCAGCTCGGGTCGCTGACGCTGACCGTCATGCTAGTGGCAGCGGTCGTTGGATTCGTGCTGCCAGATGTGTGGCTGGGCGGACGGGTGTCCCGGCGGCGGCTGGAGGTCCAGGCGGAACTGCCGCTCTTCACCGACCTCATCGCCACGGCGGTCAGCGCCGGCCTCCCTCTCACCGAGGCGGTGCGGCGGGTGGCGGCGGACGCACCGGGGGTGGTAGCCCGGGAGTTCCTGAGGGCTGTCCAGGAGATGGCGGCGGGCAAGCCCCGCATGCAGGCCTGGCGGGACCTCACCGACCGGCTCCCCGGCGATGAGTTCCACTCGATCGTCACAGCGATCATGCAGGCGGAGCAGTACGGGACATCGGTCTCGGACATCTTGCGGTACCAGGTCCAGCAGATCCGGACCTTCAAGCAGCAGGAGGCGCAAAGACTGGCGCAGGCTGCGGCTGTCAAGATGCGCATCCCCATGCTCCTCTTGATCCTCGTCCCCTTCATGGTCCTCTTGCTCGGCCCTGCCCTGATGCAGATCAGCAAGCTGCTCCTCTAAGGGGGTGACCACCGTGGTCAGACGTCCCTCCAACGACAGGGGCTCGATGATTGTCGAGTTCGCCCTGATCGCCCCCCTGCTGATCCTGGTGCTCCTGGGGATCATGGGCATGGGGGTTATCATCAACGCCAAGATCGTGGTGGCCGGCGCCGCCCGGGAGGCGGACCGCACCTGGGCCATCGTCAAAGAGGACGCGGGAGCGCGGGCCAAGGCCGCCGACGCGATCACCGGCGGTGGTCTGAAACTCCGGGACGGCGGGCAGAACCTCTTCGACCCGGCTCGGGACGTCCGGTTCCAGCGGCAGGGCGATTACGTCACCGTGACGGTCACGTACCGGCAGCCCACCTTCGCCCCCCTCCTGGCCCAGTTGCTGGACGGTTCAGGCGGCGGATTCGTCACGCTGCGCAGCCAGTCGGTCTTCCGGTTGGAGAGGTAGGTGGCGGCCCATGCTACGCCGGCTCGTAAGAGATGAGCGAGGCGCCGTCATGGTGGTGGCGGCGGCCACTCTCACCATCCTTCTGCTCTTCGCCGGGCTCGCCCTCGACTTCGGTCGGGCCCACCTGCTCAAGGCGCAACTGCAGACCGCCGTGGACGCTGCGGCGCTGGCCGGTGCGCTACAGGTCGTGCCGATGGTGGAGATCGCGGTCGTCCGTTGGGAAGCTGACGATGGCACGTGCACCGATCCCGTCACGCGCAAACCTTACTCCTGCATCACATGGGGGCCCGCCTCGCCGGCCATGGCCACCGGCACCGAGCGGGACCTCCTGCGCCAGCAGGGCTGGCGGCAGGCCGTGGCCGGCCAGTGCGGGTGGCCCCATCGCTGCGCCGGCGACTACGCAATCGTGCAGCAGTGGCAAATCCTGCCGGCGACGACCAGCGGGGTAGCAGCGGATACCTTCCGCATGAATAACACCTGGCCCGGCGGGTCACTCAAGCCCAGGCTCACGGCCCCCGCCGTGACCGTCGATCCCCAGAAGGTCGAGGTCACAGTCAGCGCCACGATGACCATGCCGACGAGCTTCCTCAAACTCATCGGCATTCGGGAGCTCCGGTTCGCCCGTTCAGGCTCGGCAGTCCCGGTGCGCCGCTAACAAAAACGGTCTCGGCCTCAGTCAGACCGGTCGAGACCGTGCCAGACTACAAGGGGGGAGATGCATGACCAGATTCCTGCTGCGACACGCCGGGGGCCGGATGGATTGGGGTTACAGTTCACGCCTGGCCACGGGGCTGGCGCTGGTGCTGTCCGTGATCGTGGCCGCTGCCACCCCAGTGTTGGCCAACCACGGAGACATCCATGCGTATTGCAATGGCAACACGCCGGTGGTCAAGTCCCGTCCCCCGGGGATGGAGGATGTGGCGGTAGTCTGCGTGCGCGGCTTGCCGGAATTCATGGTCACCCCACCGACCCCTCCGACCTACAATCCGATCACGCAGGCGCGTCCGGTCAAAACGCCCCCGGACTTTGGCGGCTGGGTCACGGTCTGGCTGAACGGCCGGCCCCTGCGCACCCCGTACGACCCGGTACGCGGGATCCAGGAGCCTGGTGCGTACATCTCCCGCTCCACCGGGCGCGTGATGATGCCGGTCCG
>DAHVXO010000152.1 GCA_027356675.1 Symbiobacteriaceae bacterium
GCCAATTTGTTCTTTAATCGCTGAAACGTCCACTGCCAAGGCCTCCCGCCTGGTGTCGGCAGTATGCAGCTTGGCTTCGAGGATTTTCCGGCTTTCCAGCAGCGCATTCAGGATTGCCTCAAGTTCAGCGTTCAACTGAACCCTCCTCCTCGTCCTGCCCTTCGCTATCATCTTACCATAGCAGTTGTCCGGTTGGGGAGCAGATACTGCTACCTTGACCGAAGCTCAGTTACCGCCCATTCATGTAAGTCGCGCCACCGACCCGCGTGGGGATCGGTGGCTGCATGCGTTGCTGCGCTTCAGTTCTGCTCTGTCGGGCGCTGGAGTCCCTGGTGTTGGTGAAGCGCCTCGCGGTGGTGCGGATTCTGCTGAAAGAACGTGGTCAGGTCCTGGATCGACTGGACCGTGGCCGGACTCACGTGGTGCTCGATACCCTCCACATCCCTGCGGACGGTCTCCTCGGGCACGCCGATAATGCGCAGAAACTCCATGAGCATGGCATGGCGGTTGCGCATGGTCTCACCCAACTGCTCGCCGACCGGCGTAAGCACGAGCCCCCGGTAGCGCTCGTAGTGGATGAAGCCGGCCTCGGCCAGTTTCTGGACCATCTTCGTGACTGAGGATGGCTGCAAGTTTAATGCGACGGCGATGTCACTGACCCGGGCGTACCCTTTGCCCTTGATCAGTTCGTAGATCTTTTCGAGGTAGTCCTCCATACTGGGAGTGGCCATGCCAGCCCTCATTTCTCGGCGAGAATCTAATATCGCCATCGTAACATAGATGCCGGCCCCGCTGCAACGCGGGGCCGGTGACCGGGCCCCGCCGAGTAAGACCGGCGAGGCCAGGTCATTAGACTGGCGCCTCCACTCGGATCAGCCGTGCGATGGCGGACCCCAGCACAAACGGCTCGGCTATCCGGTCCAGGCGTAGCGTCAGGGTCTCGCCCAGGCCATCCCGGCTGAGGACGAAGAGGCGCGCCCCCGGCTTGATCCCGTGGTCTTCGAAGTAGGCGAGGAGGCGGGGGTCGTTCTCGGCCACCTGCGCCACCGTGGCGTCCTCACCGGGGGCCATCTCGGCCACCGGTCGCAGCCGGCGCTCGGGCAGCACGCCTTCCTTCGTCGGAATCGGATAGCCATGCGGGCAGGCGGTGGGGTAGCCCATCACGGCGTGCATCCGGTCCACAACCTCTTCGGGCATGGAGTGTTCCATCTGATCGGACATGGCGTCGGCCCGGTCCCAACTGATTCCCAGCACATCCACCAGGAAACGCTCGGTGACCCGGTGGCGGCGGATATAGCCCATGGCCGCCTCCTCGCCCGATGGGGTCAGGGTGGCGCCGGCGTACTCCCTGTGCTCCACCAGGCCCAGCTCGGCCATCTTCTTGAACATGTACGTCGTACTGGCAGCGGTGACGCCCAGGCGGCGGGCCACCTCCGAGGTGGTCGCAACCCCGCCGTACTGCGTGAGGCGCCAGATCGCTGCAATGTAGTTCTCCATGGCGTGGCTGACCATCCGAATGCTCCTTTCAGTACAGGCGCACGGGAGTGAAGTCGACGCCGTCACAGGCGACCAACCGGTAGTTGATCCCGCCATGCTCCCCTCGGAAGGCCCGGTTCTGCGCACTCGGCCCATGGAGGTGCCCGTAGACGCAGGTCAGCACGCCGCCGCAGGAGTCCAGTACCTCGGTGAAGGCTGTCGGCCGGTGGTCATCGGCCACCGGCGGGTAGTGGAGCATCACGAGAAAGGCGGCGGCGCCCGCTTTGCGACCGGACTCCAGGGACATCCTTAGCCGTCCGGTCTCCCGGTTGTAGATCTTGGTGTTGTGGGCGACGTCCTCACCCCAGGCGCGGTCGCCGGGGGTGATCCAGCCGCGCGTTCCGCAGACCGCCACGGGTTCGGCCACGTCGGGAAGCGTGCCCGGCGGCAGGAGGACAGCGTCGTTCTGGATAAATTCAATGCTCTGGAGTGGGAGTGTCCGCAGCTTCTTGACCGACTCCCACCAATAGTCGTGGTTGCCCTGGATCATGAACTTGCGGCCGGGCAGTCTGTCCAGTTCCAACAGGTCGGGGAGGGCCTCAGCCAGGGTCATACCCCAGGATATGTCGCCGGGCACGAGCACGATGTCCTCAGGGCCGACCGTCGCCTCCCAGTTCTGAAACAGGGGGCCGGGATGACCGGTCCAGTGGGATCCGAAGATGTCCATCGGTTTGTTGACGGCGAAACTCAGGTGGGTATCGCCCAGGGCATAGACGGCCACGGAGCGGGCTCCTCTCTGACCGAAGTCTCAGCGCAATACTTATGGCAAAGCGTACCGGAGGCAGGCTCCGGCGTCAAGGGAGAGGTGTGTGTGATCACCACAGTATGGATGTGAACTCGCGGTCTGGTCCCAAGGGCAGAGCCCTCCCATCCAGCGAGCCCAGGGCGATACACCCCATGAGGGCGTTCGTGAGAAAGACTCCGTCGGATCTGATCAGGTCTGCCACCGTCAGCGGAGCCTCGTCCGCCCCGGCAGCCGCGATCACCCGCTCCCGCATCACTCCGGGCAGGCATCCCTCGGAGAGCGGCGGCGTGATCCACCGGGTGCCGCGGCGGATGAAGACATTGGCGGCAGCGCACTCAGCCACTCGACCGTCCAGGTTCAGCAGAAGTGCCTCACTCGCACCCGCCTGGACCGCTTCGGCCTGGGCCAGCACCTTCTCCAGGGCACTGAGTGTCTTGTGCCGCACCAGGGGAGAGTCCGGGTTGACCCGCACCGATGCGGTCACGGCACTGAGGGGCACTGCCGGACGCCGGTAGGGCGCGGCGGTCACGAGCAGCGTGGGCCGGGCGTCGGTCGCCGCCGGGGGCGGTGCGTAGCCGCGCCGCTCCGCCAGCCCGCGGCTGAGGGTAAGGCGCAGGGCCCAGTCGCCGCCGCCCGCGGCCGTGACCACGAGGCCGATGGCCCTGGCAGTGAACTCGCCATCGCACGGGATGCCCAGGGCCGCCGCAGATGCCGTAAGCCGCTTCAGGTGGGCCGCCAGCAACGGAACGGCCCCGTCTCTGGCCAGCATGGTCTCGAAGAGGCCGTCACCGTATAGGAAACCCCGGTCGCCCACTGGCAGTGCTGCTGCAGCGGGCGGGACCAGGCCCGGCCCCCGGCCGCCCACGTCAAGGAAGATCATCCAGGCTCACCCCTAGTGCCAGAGCTAGTCCGGCTGCCTTGGCGATCGTCTCAGCGTACTCAGCCGAGGGGTCGGAATCCGCCACGATGGCGCCGCCCGCATGAAAGTACGCCTTGCCGCCGCCGACCACGGCCGTCCGGATCGCGATGTTGAAGTCCATCCGTCCATCGAAGCCGATGTAACCGATGGCGCCGGTGTAGACACCCCGCCGCACCGGCTCCAGTTCCTCAATAATCGCCATGGCCCGGACCTTCGGCGCACCGCTGATGGCCCCGCCCGGGAAGACGGCCCGCAGCACGTCGGCGCTGGTCACGTCGCTCCGCAGACGGCCCTCCACGGTGGCCACCGTATGCCAGACGCTGGGGGTGGCCTCCAGGCGCCGCAGGTCCGGCACGGTCACCGAGCCGAACTCGCAGACCCGGCCCAAGTCGTTGCGCATCAGGTCGACGGTCATGGTCAGCTCGGCCTGGTCCTTCTCACTGGCCAGCAGTTCTGCCGCTGCCGCCTGATCTGCCACGGCGCTGTCGCCGCGGAGCCGGGTGCCTTTGATGGGCCGGGTCTCGATCCGCCGGCCGTCGACCGCAATCAAACGCTCGGGCGAGCACGAAACAACTTGCCAGGAACCCAACTCCAGATACGCCGAGAAGGGGGCGGGGGAGACCTGCCGCAGGCGATGGTAGAGATCCCGGCCGGTGCCGGACCATGGGCAGCTGAAGCGTTGGGCGAGATTGACCTGGAAGATGTCACCGGCGCCGATATACGTCAGCGCCCGGTTCACCGCGTCGCGGTAGGCTGCCCGCGTCAGGCTGGAGACCGCCTTACCGGGGGCGGGCGGTGCGGCGGGGGCCGCTGCGGGCGGCGCAGCGGCCTTGAGCGCCCGTGCCCAGCGGGCGGCCTTTGCTGCCGCCTCCGCCTCGCGGCCGTCCGGCGCCCCGATGAGCAGGGTGGCCTCACCGGTCTCATGGTCGATGGCCACCATGACGTCGTAGAAACCCATCTGAACCTCAGGCATCCCGAGGTCGTCTCGGGCAGTTGCCGGCAGCCGCTCCACCCGGCGCCCCAGGTCGTAGGAGAGGTACCCCACGGCAGCCCCGGGGGGCTGGCCGGGGCGGCCGTGGTCGGTAGTCATCCGGCACCGGTCGAGCAAGGACTGGAGCACCGTGAAGGGATCCTCGTTCATGACCCGGGTGCCCCCCGGCTCGTGTACGTACGCCTCCCGCCCATGCGTCACCAGTGTCATAAATGGCTCCGCCCCCACGAAGGTGTGGCGACGAACGGCGGCCGGCCCGGAAGCGCCGCTTTCCAGCACGAACTGCCCCGGTCCGGGCGGCAGCGCATCCAGCAGGACGGGCAGGTCGAGGGTCGGCAGGGACAACGGTAAGACTCGCAGCAATGCCATCGCGTTCATTTCCCCATGTGGGAGATCAGGTTCCACTCCACCATCAGCCGGGAGATGCGCAGGCGGTCCCGTGACCGCTCGGCCAGGGTCTGGCAGGCGGAGACATCCACCTCGCTCCCGTTGGTCTTCTCCCAACACCGTCCGGGCGTGGGTCCGCCACCGTCGGGGAAGTACAGGTAGCGGTCGTCCGTCGCCGCCCCGTTGTAGAACGCAGTCGCACCGTCCTGCTGTGCCAGCACGCTCCGGCCCATGAAGAAGGCGCTCTGGGTGGGCACACCCAGCAGTTCGCCCAGGGTAGGCGCGATGTCGGCCTGCCCGGCCGTCTGTAGCCGTTCCCCGGCCTGTGCCCCACCGGGGAGGCGAACCAGGAACGGGATGCGCCTCTCCGCCTGGAACCAGCGCATGGTATCGCCCTCGGGGATCTTCAGGGCCTCCGCCATTCCAGAGTTCCCTGAGAAAACGCCGGCGTGGTCACCGTAGAGCACGATCACCGACCGGTCGAGTATCCCCTCGGCCTTCAGCGCGTCCAGGAAATGTCCGATGGCCCCATCGGTGTAATGAACGGCGTGCAGGTAGTGGCCTGCGACGGTCCCCTCCAGCGTCCCCAGGTTCAGGGGGCGGGGGAGGCCTTTGAAATCGAAGTTGCCGTGGCTGGTCAGGGTGACCAGATAGGCGTAATACGGCTCCGGCAGGGACTTCAGCGTTGGCAACGTCTGCTTGAAGAAGGACTCATCGGAGAGGCCGATGCCGATTCGCTCGGACTGGTCATACTCCTTGCCGCTGTAGAAGTGCTCGAAGCCCAGCTTGGGGTAGACCGTCGCGAGGTTCCAGAAGTCCGGCGGCATGCCCTGGAAGGCGTAGGCATGATACCCGGCCTCCCGCAGGACCTGGGGCATGCAGCGGAAGTCGTTGGTGGCGTAGTCGAAATAGACGGCGCCGGTCCGGGTGGGGTGGAGCGAGCAGTTGCCCAGGAGGTCGGCGTCCGCGGTGACGCCCTGCCCGGTCTGGCTGTAGAAGTCCTTGTAGTTCAGGCTCTCACGGGCCAGGCGGTTCAGGTTGGGCGTGACCTCCTGCCCGTTCACCTTGAGCCCCAGCGTGAAGGCCTGGAGGGACTCGACCTGGATCATGATCACGTTCTTCCCCCTCGCAATGCCCGCAAGGGGCGATGGGGGCGTGGGGTGCGCGGATCGCGCCGCGAACCACGCTTTGACCTCCTGCGCGGGTCCCGAAGCAGGCGTAAGCCGCAGGGAGAGCCGCTCCACATAGGTGCCGATGTCGAAGGCGTGATAGTTGAGCAGTCCCATGCGGCTGCCAACCATTGAATGCCCGTAGTACTGCTCGCTCATGTATGGATCGGCCACGAAGGAGGCCGTGACCGCCACGAATCCAACCAGAGCCAGGGCGCCTGCCGTGCGCCCCCGCACGTTGGTCGCCAACTGCCGGCGCCAATGCGCAGGGGCAAGGAGCAGCGCTCCCAGCACCGGCAGGTCGATCCAGAGCCGCAGGTCGGCGAAGTGCATCAGCACCGTGACAGCCCCGGACACTGACCCCAGTTGGGTGACGAACCGCAGCGATGCAATCGAGACCAGATCGCCGAACTGGCGGAAATAGAGGATATCGGCGTACATGATCGCGGTCAGCAGCAGGTCCAGGAGCAGCAGGGCCGTCAATTGCTGGCGCCCTCGCACCAGGCGCACCCACGGCAGCAGCACCAGCAGCGATCCAATCGCCGCCCACAGCATATACGGACCAGGTGCCATGTGCACGGCGGCCAGGGCCCACCGTTGCTTGTAGACCATCCAGATGAAGTAGAGGGCAAACGGAAGCTGGGCCAGCCAGGGGTTTGGCTGTGGCTGGTCCGCTGCCTGTGGCGAGAGCGCACGGGCCTGTGAATACTGCGACAACTGCGATCGCTCCATCCCGACGGCGCCGCAGCGCCGTCAATCTGACTGCCTGATTCAGGGCGCGCCTCCGCCATGAAAGTCACGACCTGCGATATTCGACAAAGTTCGCGCGAACCCTCCGGCTGCGGTGTCGAATTGGGTTGGAGTAGACCATGAACCTGGGGGCGGTAACGGACCCGGAGTCCCTTGACAGGCGTGCATTCACGTCTGTATACTGCTGGTATATGGCTTCCCGGCATCGTCGCGAAGCTCGAACCCCATGACGGGACTCACAGTCCAGACGCACTGCCAAGAGAGGGCACCCCCTGGCTGAAAGGGCGCCTGCGGAGTTGCGGGGACTCCAGCCACCCCTGAGGGGCCCGCCGGCGAGGCGGGACGGCCACCAGACCGATACCGCTGGCAAGAGTTCCAATCAGGGTGGTACCGCGAGCGCTTTGGCCTCGCCCCTGACGCCTGCAGTGCGTCAATGGGCGGGGCCTCATCATATTCCCGCCGAAGGAGGCGTCCCTCGTGCCCAAGTATATGTCTGGCAACGAGATCCGCACTGCGTTCATCGCGTTCTTTCAATCGAAGGGCCACACCCACGTCCCCAGCTCCTCGCTGGTGCCGGTGGGCGACCCAACCCTGCTGTTCACCAACGCCGGCATGAACCAGTTCAAAGAGGCCTTCCTCGGTCTGCAGAGGCGGGAGTACGTCCGCGCCGTGACCGCCCAGAAGTGCGTTCGGGCCGGCGGCAAGCATAACGACCTCGAGGAGGTCGGTTTCACCGCCCGCCATCATACCTTCTTTGAGATGATGGGCAACTTCAGCCTGGGCGACTACTTCAAGGACGACGCCCTCGCCTACGCCTGGGAGTTCATCACCAGCCCCGAGTGGCTGGGGCTCCCCACGGACCGGCTTTGGGTCACCATTTATAAGGATGATGACCAGGCCTTCGAGATCTGGAACAAACAGGTCGGCGTGGCGGCGGACCGGATCGTGCACCTGGGCGAGAAGGAGAATTTCTGGCGAATGGGCGACACCGGCCCTTGCGGCCCCTGCTCCGAGATCTTCTGGGACTACGGTGCGGAGCACTCCTGCGATGATCCCCGGGGCTGCAGCATCGCCACGTGCGGGTGCGATCGCTGGCGGGAGTTCTGGAACAACGTCTTCATGCAATACAACCAGACCCCTGAAGGCCTTGTGCCCCTGGAGCGCACGGGCGTCGACACGGGCCTGGGCCTCGAGCGCATGGCGACGATCATGCAGGAGGTCTGGTCCAACTGGGAGATCGACCTCTGGCTGCCCATCTTTGACCGGATCAGCGAGCTGGCCGGCAAGGCCTACACCGAGGGCCCCGAGGGCGTGCCCTTCCGGGTCATCGCCGACCACATCCGCTGCTGCACCTTCCTCATCGCCGATGGCGTCCGCTTCTCCAACGAGGGGCGCGGGTACGTCATGCGACGCATCCTGCGGCGGGCGGTCCGCTATGGGCGTTCCCTGGGCTTTGCCGAACCGTTCATGCATAAGATTGTCGCCGCGGTGGCCGCTGTCATGGGCGATGCCTATCCCGAGGTGCGGGAGCACATGGCGAATATCCAAGCTGAGATCAAGCGGGAGGAGGAGCGCTTCTTCCGGACCCTGGAGGGCGGCCTGAAGCGGCTGGAGGAGATCCTGAGGGGCATGCGCCAGGACGCCAAGTCCACCATCAGCGGTGTGGATGCCTTCGTGCTCTACGATACGTTTGGGTTCCCCCTCGATATCGTGCGGGACGTGGCCCGGGAGCACGGCTTCGCGGTGGATGAAGCCGGCTACCAATCGGCCATGGCCGAGCAGAAGAGCCGCGCCCGGGCGGCCCGGGATGTTTCCTACATGGCCGAGTCGCAGACCCGCATTGCCTCCGGCCTCGACGGCGTGACCAGGACGGCCTTCCTGGGCTATGACCTGCTCGCCGCCGATGCACGGGTCTTAGCCGTCTTCGATGAGGAGGGTAACCCGACCGGCGCCGGTACGAATTCGGCGGTGATCATCGTATTGGACCGGACCCCGTTCTACGCCGACAGTGGCGGCCAGGTGGGCGACACCGGGATGCTGACGGCCCCCGGCCTCACCGTCCGGGTGGAAGACTGCAAGAAATTGGCCACCGGTCACTTCCTGCACGTCGCGACCGTCGAGAAGGGCTTTCTCGAGGCCGGGCAGGCGGTCTCGGCCGCCGTGGATGTGGAGCGGAGAGGGGCCATCATGAAGAACCATACGGCGACGCACCTGCTGCACAAGGCCCTGCGCACGGTCCTGGGGACCCACGTCCACCAGGCCGGTTCGCTGGTTGCCCCCGACCGGCTCCGCTTTGACTTCTCGCACACCGGGCCCATGAGTCCCGAGGAGATCGCCATGGTGGAGGAGATCGTCAACGGCGAGATCGCGGCTGCGGAGGATGTGACCTGGAGCGAGATGCCCATCGATCAGGCGAAGTCTCTGGGCGCCATGGCGCTCTTCGGTGAGAAGTACGGCGACGTCGTCCGCATGGTCGAGGTCGGCGAGGGCTGGTCCCGGGAGCTTTGCGGCGGTACGCATGTAAAGAACGTGGGCCAGATCCAGTTTGTGAAGGTGGTCTCGGAGACCGGCATCGGCGGCGGCGTCCGCCGGCTCGAGGCGGTCACGGGCCGGGGCGTGGTCAAGTACTTTGAGGAGGCCGGGGAGCGTCAGGCCCAGGCGGCGGACCAATTGCGGAGCCGGGTCCGGGAGTTGGAGAAGGAACTGGATCACGCCAGGGCGAAGCTTGCCGCAGGTGAGACCGACACCCTGGTGGCCAGGGCGCGTGAGGTCAAGGGTGTCAAGGTCGTGGCGGGCACAGCGCCCGTCTCCACCATGGATGACCTGCGCAATATGACGGATCTGATTCGGGGCAAGCTGGGGTCAGGCGTGGTCGTCCTCGGCGCCGTGGCGGCGGCGGATAAGGTCAATCTGGTCGCTGCAGTCACGGGCGACCTGGCAGGCAAGGTCCATGCCGGAAACCTGATCAAGCAGGTTGCGGCGATCTGTGGCGGCGGCGGCGGCGGGCGGGGAGAGATGGCGAGTGCTGGCGGCAAGGATCCCGCCAAGCTGGGCGAGGCGTTGCAGGCGGTGGCCGGCCTCGTCAGCCTGCAGATCGGCGGGTAGCGGCGCCCTTCATATCCGGCGCAAGAGGGTGTTTGCGTGGACCAGGGAATCATCTGGGGCGACGTCGTGGGCATCCGACCCCTGCTGCCGCAGGATGCCGGGACCGTGCGGCGGTTCGCCCTGGACACCGAGGTAGCCGACCTGCTCTTTGAGGACGCAGGCGGCCCCATCCCTTCGACCATGACGTTGGCGGCCATGATCGCGGTCCAGTGGCTCAACGGGCGCCCCGATTTCGCGATCGTCGACCGGGCGAAGGCAATGATCGGCGTGGTGCGGCTCTGGCGTGTCAGTGACCGGAACAAGAGTGCGATGCTGACCATCTTTATCGGCGGGCGGGGGAACTGGGGGCGGGGGTTCGGCACCGATGCCCTGCGGGTATTGCTCCGGCAGGCCTTCGGTCCCATGAACCTCCACCGGGTCGAGCTGAATGTCTTCGATTTCAACGAGCGGGCGATCCGTAGCTACGAGAAGGTCGGTTTCGTGCGGGAAGGCTCTCGGCGCGAAGCGCTGAGCCGGCGCGGCATCTTCCACGACATCGTGGTGATGGGGATCCTCAAGCCGGACTTCCTGGCGCTTGAGCACGCACGCAAATCAACCCTGCGGTGAAAGGATTCCAGATGCAGGGGAGAGAATACGATTGTACGGCGACTCCGACCGGGGCGGGTGCTTTCGGTCAGCCAGTTAGTTGCGGAGGGCGGTGATCCCAATGCCCGAGATCAACGACAGAACCGTATCCTATCGGAATAAACCGGAAGACCGGAACCCCGGTGAGGTGCTGCGTAAGGTGCATGCCGCTCTGAAGGAGAAGGGGTATAGTCCCATCGATCAGATCGTCGGCTACCTGCTGTCAGGGGATCCGACATACATCACCAGCCACCAGGGGGCGCGTAACCTGGTGCGGCGCCTCGAGCGCGACGAATTGCTGGAAGAGCTTGTCCGGCACTACCTCGAGGATCAGGCATAGATCCGCGGGTCCGAATGACAGCGACACCCCCCTGCCTTGCGGCAGAGGGGTTTTTCCATGTCCGACACCTCCTGAGATGACTGTATAGACTAGTACCTTTGGAGCATGGCGTAGTGCTGATGGTATGCGTTAGAATAAAAAGACTATCTTATGTAGCCAAAATATTTGGCTTGAAACCTCTTGCTGCACGGGGTAAATCGGACAACGAAATCCACTGTTCCGTGTGGGATACCCCCGATGTCGGACTTTGGCCAGTACTCGTCCGCATGTCTTGCCATGCCGTGGTTGCCCGTCGAGTGGGTTCGACCGTGCAAGACCACAAGGAGGTCTGCCGATGCTGGACGACTTCGCGGTCCTGGATTGGACGCTCTCCCGTGCACTTTTCACCGCTTGTGACCACTTCTCTGATGGCGTGGTCATCATTGATGAACACCGTCTGGTCCGGTATATGAACCTCGCGGCCTCCGGGCTGGTCGGTGCGGTTCAAGTTGAAGGTCGCCGGTCGCAGCCGTGCCGTACGATCATGCGCTGCGGTCCGGTGCAGCAGCCCAACTCTGAGTGCGGTCACTGCCGGGTCTCTACGACCTTGCGCGGCCGCGTTGCCATGCCCTTCTTCGATACAGCGGTGGGGCCTCCCGGGGCCCGCGTTCCCGTCCACGCCAGTTGCTCGCCCGTACCCGGGGAACACCCGGCGGCGGTCCTCTTGCTGCGCCCAGCCATCGGATTGCCCGTTGCGCCGCCGGATGCCCCTGAGCAGCCTGATCTGCTGCCGGCACCCGGTCAGGCTGTTCTGCAATCGTTGGTCCACGCCGCACGCGAGCTGCTGGGCGCCGACTACGCAGCGCTCGGCCGTGTCGACGTGGATGCCTCGGAGGTGGCCTGGGTCGTCCAGGAAGGAAACTGTTCCGCAGACACTGCGCGGGCTCGAGTTCCGCTGGGACAGGGCATCCGGGGTCGGGTGGTCAGCAGCGGGCAATCCGTCTTCATCTCAAGCTTCCCGCAAGGGGCGCCGGACCCGCCGGAATTGCACCCCACCATGCAGACCGAGCAGCTGAAGGCCGCTCTGGCCGTGCCGGTCTATATCCACGGCGAATCCGCCGGGGTGCTAATGGTGGCCAGGCGTGAGCAAGGGGGATACCTGCCTCACCACGAGCACTCCCTGCGAGTGATGGCCCGCCTGGCAGGCGAGGCGATGGCCAATGGCGACTGGTTCCTGGATGTGCAGGCCGCGGCCGTGCGGGCCGAACGCGAGTGGTTGGCGGCGGAACTGCACGACGGCCTGGCTCAAGTGCTCGGTGCCATGGTGCAAAAGCTCAAACTGGTGCGCTGGGCCATCCGCCGCAGCGACAGCGTGGGGCAGTCAGCCCCTGGTCTTGAGGAGGTCCTGTCCCTATCCGAGCAAGCGCACCAGGAGTTGCGCCTGGCGCTGACCGAACTGCGCATGCCGGCGACGCAGCAGGATTTCCTTGGGGCACTGGAGTCGACCCTGGCCGACTTCCGCCGGCGCTTCGGCCTGCGGGCGTCGCTGGCCGAAGTGCCTGACCTGCGGCCACCCTTCTCGGCACCGGTCGCCCTGCAGGTACTGCGGGTGATCCAGGAGGCGCTGACGAACGCCCGCAAGCACTCCGGCGGTACCGGGGTCTCGGTGCGCTGGAGTTTTGCCGCAAACCGCCATACCTTCACGATCACAGATGACGGGCATGGTTTTACGCCGGAGCAGGCCGGCCAAGGCTTCGGCCTCAACATTATGGCTGAGCGAGCGTCCCGCATCGGCGGCTCGCTGACGGTGGTCTCGCGCCCCAGGGGGGGCTGCTCTGTCATGCTGACCGTGCCTCACCGCACACCAGAAGGGAGCCGGAAGGGTGAAGCCAGTACGAGTGCTCTTGGTTGATGACCACAGCCTGTTCCGGCAGGGTACGGCCCAGGCCCTCCGCCTGTTGGGTGGCATCGATGTGGTGGGTGAGGCGGATAACGGGCTCGACGGCGTGGAGATGGCCAGGTCGCTGCGACCGGACATCACCCTCATGGATCTCTCGCTGCCCGGATTGGGCGGTCTCGAGGCGACCCGGCGCATCTGCAGCGAGGCACCCGGGGTCAAGGTGCTCGTGCTCACGTACCGGGAGGAGGAGGCCAGCCTCATCTCCGCCTTACGGGCCGGCGCCTCGGGCTACCTGCTCAAGAGTGTGGGGCCGGAGGAACTCTGGGCGCACGTCCGGGCTGCCGCCAATGGCGACACCCCCGTCTCCGGGTCAGTCGTGATGCGGCTGGTCAGCTCCCTGGAGCAGCGTCAACTCCTGCCGAACGACTCTGCGATATCGCTTACAGCCCGTGAGCGACAGCTAGTGGATCTGGTGGTCCGGGGGCAAAACAACACGGAGATCAGCCATGCGCTATTTATCTCTGTGAGCACGGTAAAGCTCCATTTGCACAACCTCCTGGAGAAGCTGGGGCTGAAGAACCGGGCTGAGTTGATTGGCTACGCTGCCCGCAATGGCCTGACCTAGCATGACGAGACCCGCTGGTGACCTGAGCCCGCTGCACATGACGTGTGCGGCGGGCTTTCGGTTGTCCCAGAGGAGATCAAGCCAGAGAGTCAGCCTGCAATGCCAGATCGTCTTGGATCAACCAAGCAAAAGCCAGATTAACTCAGATCCTCTTAGAACAAGCATGCACGATACCGGATCGTCCCGGCACAAGAGGCTCGCTCTCTCGATCGCCTGTGCCGTGACTTATTCTCCGGCGCGGGACTCTTTTTCCCGCATGACGGGCGATGCAGTCCGGGGGCGGCTTTCCGAAGACGCGTGCAGCGATGGCCTCCACTCCCGCGGTTCGCCGTACCCCAATGGGGAGCATCCGTAGCCTGATGTCGTTCGCGAAGGACTCTTGTAGCCCTCAGTCGCTCTTCAGAATAACCCAGAACAACCCTGAACGACCCACATCAAGCGAAAACACACTTGTAGCCATGGGCCGGCCTGCCGCAGTCGGTTGAAAGCCAGTAAAAGGCCGCGCGGATGCCTGCGCAGCCCGGCCTCAGCCCTGCGCAGCCCGGTCCCGGACCTGTGGATGCGCCTGTTGATCGACGGGATCGACGGCCACGTGGTCATCGTCACGCCAGAGTATCTATGCTAATCTAATTTTGGTTGACTTCGGACACGAAGCCTTCCGCCAACGCACAGCGATCAAGCCCATTCGTTGTCGATCTATGGAGGTCCCACCATGCGCCATCCCGGGCCCGAAGCTGCACCAGTCTCTCCCGCCCGCCCCGCCGCCGGAGTGGATCTCCGTGGCCTGGGCGCCCTCCTGCTGCTCGCCGTCATGTGGGGCGCGTCGATCCCGGTCATCAAGCTGGGCCTTCGGGACCTGCCCCCGCTCACCCTGACTGCCCTCCGGTACGTCACCGCGGTGCCGTTCTTTGCGTGGAGCCTGCGCCATCATTGGGGAGAGGTTTGGCGCCACCTCGGGCCGCTGGCCCTCCTGGCGGTGCTGAACGCCATTCCCGGCCAGGTGCTCCAGACCGTGGCGGTCCGCTACACCACCGCCACCGTGGCCACCCTGCTCTCGGCCACCATCCCGCTCTGGTTCGTCGCCCTGGCCAGCCTCCGGCTGGGCCAGCGGCTCGGGCGGCGCCAGTGGACGGGCTTGGCCGTGGCCATGGGCGGCATCACCCTGCTGGTGGTGGGGGACCCCCGGGACCTGAGCGGCCTCTGGTCTTTCCGAGCCTTCACCGGCAACCTGTTCATTCTGGGCTCGGCCGCGTCGGTGGCCCTGTTCTACGCCCTCAGCGCGGGCCTGGGCCTCCGGCTCTCCCCCATGGTGGTGGCAGGGGGCACCTCGGTGCTGGGCGCCGTCGCCCTGGTTCCCTTCAGCCTGTGGGAGCTGGCGCACCAGCCCCTGCGCCCCACCGCCACCGTCACAGGCATCGGCGCCGTACTGTACCTGGCCGTGCTGGTCACCTACGTGGGCCTGCAGATCTGGTTCACGGTGCTGCAAAAGGTGCCGGCGTCCATTGCGGGCGCCTTGCAGTACCTGCAGCCGGTGGTCGGGGTGAGCCTGTCCGCCCTGCTCCTGGGGGAGACCCTGACCGCCCACTTTGCGGCGGGGGCGGTGCTGGTGCTGGTGGGAATTGGTGTGGTTACGTCCGGGTCACGGCGTCGTGAACCCGGTTGACCGGATCTGAACCGATGTACACGCCCTGGCGAAAGGACCGGTCTGGATCGACCGGTCCTTTCCCATACGTGACAATCCGGCGACTGGCCACCTGGGCAATTCGAATGTCCACTCGGCTACGCACCCATGACCACGTGGTGAATTGGTTCTGACTACTCATAACTGTTAGAGTATTGGCGAGGGGGTTTGCTGTGAGCGAGCTGCGCTGCTGGCCGAGATGAAAGGGGGAATGGGCTTCGCATCTGTCACCGTGGCACCAGCCACGAGCTGATCGCAATCTCAA
Source organism: Symbiobacteriaceae bacterium (assembly GCA_027356675.1). The sequence continues at coordinate 15,017 of DAHVXO010000152.1, forward strand.
GGGGGTTCGACCGTACATGACCAGGCGAAGCCCCAGCTGACGAAGACGGTCTCGGCCTGGGCCTGACCGGGGCGAGACCGTGCCAGACCTCAAGGAGGGATTTGTCCTATGAACCCCGTGGAACTGTTTGCAGAACCCACCCTCAAGCAGGTGACCGTCTGGTCGCGTGGCGTCATCCTGGTCAAGGATGGGCGCGACGTCTCCTTCCTGCTGGCTAACGCCGGCCGGATGGACGGCAAACACGTACAGGCTTTTGAGAACTACGTGGACCTGCCTGATCGGGTGGGCGTTCCAGTCTCCTCGTTCGCCCGCTTTGCCGATGAGCCGATCGAGTCTCGCTTCCTTTATGAAAACACCTCCCACGACGTGGTCGTGCTTGTGGAGGAGACCCTGGTCCGGGGACCGGTCCTCAACAACATGAACAACGGCGGTGTGCTGGTGGTCAATACCCGCCGCACGGCTGCCGAGATCGCCAGGTTTCTGCCGAGGCATCCGCACCTCAAGTACATCGTGACGGTCGATGCCGCCGGCATCGCCAAGGGCAAGTTTACGCTCTCCGGTCAGGAAGGCGCCTCTGACGCCGAAGGCTTCGGCGACAACCTGGGTGGCCCACTGGCGGCGGAGGTGGCGAAGGCCACAGGCTACTGCACCCTGGAGTCCCTGATGAAAGTCGCCAAGGATCCCGTCGGGATTCAGCGTGGCTGGGACCTCGCCACCATTACCCCGGCGCAAGAACTCTTTGAGCGGGGCATCGGCAAGCCCTTCACGGGCGATGTGCCCGCCAAGGTCTACGAGACGGCCCCCTTCGCCGGCACTGTCCCCGCCCCCGACAAGCGCAACACGCTCATGGTTACCGGTACGTGGCGCACCCTGCGGCCCGTCCTGAATGCCGACCTCTGCACCCAGTGCCTGGTCTGCGTCGTGGACTGCCCCGACGCCTGCATCACCCTGAACAAGAACGCCGTCGCGGTGGACTACGAGTACTGCAAGGGCTGCGGGATCTGCACCGCCGTCTGCCCGACCGAGGCGTTCCGGGACGAACCCGAGCTCGACTTTGTCTCGTAAGGGGGGGAAGAACGATGTCACTGCTCAAGTCGAGTAAGAAGACGACGAAGCTGATGACCGGGTGCGCCTCTGTCGCACACGGCGTGCGGCTGGCGGACGTGGATGTCATCTCATCGTACCCGATCCGGCCTTACACCGGCATTATGTCCGAACTGGCCCGCATGATTGCGGACGGCGAGTTGAAGGCCGAAATGCTGCATGCCGCCGGCGAGCACGACCAGTTGAGCATCGTCTACGGTGCAGCCGCCGCAGGCGCCCGGACCTTCACCGGTAGCTCCGGCGTGGGCGTCACATACGCCGGTGAGCTCTACTCACCCATTTCCGGCGAACGCCTGCCGGTGCAGATGGCCATCGCGGACCGGACCCTGGATCCGCCCGGAGACTTCGGCGAAGAGCACACCGACGCCCTGACCTTCCGTAATCAGGGCTGGCTCATGGGTTGGGCCGCCACGCCGCAGGAAGCCCTCGACAACACCATCTTCCTGTATAAGGTCGGTGAGCTGCCCGAGGTCTCCCTGCCGCAGTTCGCCTGCCAGGACGGCTACTTCGTCTCGCACATCGCTGACGAAGTCCAAGTCTACAGCCAGGAGCAGGTGAATGAGTGGCTCCCGCGCTTCAAACCGCAGCATGTGCTCGACGTCCGTCATCCGCAGTCCCTCGGCCCGCAGATCGAGCCGGCCATGGGCCCGGCGCTCCAGCACCAGCGGCGCATCGCCATGGATGCTGCCCACAAGGCAATCTACGAGCAGACGGCGAGCTTCAACGAGCACTTTGGCCAGCACTACCCGGTCTTCTTGGATGAGTACATGACCGACGACGCGGAGGTCGTGTTCGTGGTCCAGGGCGCCCATGCCCTCACCGCCCAGATGGTCGCAGCGAAGCTGAGGGGCATCGGTGAGAAGGTTGGCGTGATTCGGCCGCGGTGGATCCGCCCCTTCCCGACCAAGGAGCTCAAGGAGAGCCTCTCTCGCTTCAAGGCTGTCGGCGTCATCGATACCAACGTCGACTTCGGAGCGCCTGTGGGCGCTGCCGTGCTGACCGCCGAGGTCCGGGCCGCCTGCTATGGCCTCAAGAACACCGAGATCGTCGGGTTCGTGGCGGGTCTCGGCGGCGAAGTGATCACCCGTGAAGAGTTCTATCACATGGCTCACACGCTCCAGGTGATCGCGCGCACGGGCAAGGTCGAGAAGGAGAACTACTGGCTCCCGTTTGACTTCAAGGCGTAAGCCGGAGGGGGGAAGTTGTATGGCACTCTTGGAAGAGATCAAGGGCATCAAGAACGTACCCCAGGAAGACTATTACGTTCCCGGCCACCGTACGTGCGCCGGCTGCGGTCCCGCCCTGGTGTATAAGCTGGTGGCCAAGGCTGCCGGCCCGAATACGATCTTCGTCGGTCCGACCGGGTGCATGTACGTGGCCAATACGTCCTATGGCGCCTCTCCGTGGAAGGTACCCTGGATTCACGCCCAGATCACCAACGGTGGCGGCGTGGGCGCTGGCATTGAGACGGCCTATAAGATGATGCGGGAGAAGGGCAAGACGGACGCGCAGCAGCCCAACGTGGTGGTCATGTGGGGCGACGGCGGCGCGACGGATATCGGCCTGACCTCGCTGTCTGGGGCGCTCTACCGCAACCACAAGGTCCTCTTTGTCTGCTATGACAACGAGTCCTATGCCAACACCGGGATCCAGACTACCCCGACGACGCCTTACGGCGCCTGGACGACATTCACCCCGGCCGGTCCGGAGATCCCCGAGGGCAAGAAGCTGTGGCCGAAGGACAACCCGCGGCTTGTCGCCGGCGGGCATCCTAATGTGAAGTACGTGGCGACGGCCTCCCTGGCCTTCACCCTGGACCTGATGAACAAGGTCCGCAAGGGCTTGAATCAAGATGGGCCGGCGTACGTCCACATCCATGCGCCGTGTCCGAAGGGCTGGACCTTCGAAGCCAGTAGCACCATGGAGATGGCGAAGTTGGCCGTCGATACGGGCATGTATCAGCTTTTCGAGATCGTAAACGGGCAGTTCCGGGCCACCTACAAGCCGCGGCGCCGCAAGCCCGTGAGCGAGTACCTGAAGCTGCAGAGCCGGTTTGATCACCTCCAGCCCGAGCATGTGCAGAAGCTCCAGCAATGGGCAGATGCACGCTCGGACGAGATCGGGTTGCCGGCCGTCATGCCTGAATAAGGGTGTGGCCGTCCCGGAGCGGGGCACGGGGGAGCTCCCTGTGCCCCGGCTGGGGTCGGCTTCCCGCAGACCTGCACGCTTGGGGGGAGTGGCATGTCGAGCGCAATCATCGCCGGGTTGTTCCTGATCGCCTGGGGACTCTGGTGTCTGGTGCGCGCACCTCGCCTGGCGGTATGCAGCCAGCGCCTGTTGTCGCGCGCACTGACCCTGACGCCCGCTCGGCGGCGGGAGTGGCTAACTCCCCTGGAATGGCGGGTCTACGGGGTCTTCTGGTGTCTCCTGGGATCCATGTTCCTGGCCCTGGCGATAACGTCCGAAGGGGGTTGAGCAAATGGTTCAGGAGGCGCAGTCAAAACGCGATCCGTTGATGTCATCCCGTTGGATTATTCTTGTGGCACTGGTTCTTTCCATGATGGCAATCGCGAACTTCCAGTATGCGTGGACGCTCTTCACCGGCGTCGTCCGCAAGGAGTTTGGCGCTTCGCTGGCGGCCGTGCAGGTGACCTTCACCCTGTTCATCGCAGTGCAGACCTGGGTCGTGCCCTTCGTCGGCTATCTGGTAGACCGATTCGGGGCGCGGCTGCTGATGTCCGTCGCCGGTGTGATCGTCGGCGCAAGCTGGGTCTGGTCCAGTCAGGTCCACTCGCTGTCCGCACTCTACATCTCCTATGCCTTTGGCGGCATCGGCGTGGGTGCGGTCTACGGGGCTTCGATCGGCATCGTCACGAAGTGGTTCCCCGACCGTCGGGGGCTGTGTGCCGGACTTGTGGCTGGCTCCTACGGATTCGGCACCCTGTTCACGGTACTGCCCATCTCTTCGATTATTGAGGGGGCCGGCTGGCGGCAGGCGCTCTTCACATTCGGGCTGATCTCGGGTGTCCTTGTCCTGCTGGCTGCCCAGTTCGTGAAGTCCCCCGATCCCGCCTGGAAGCCGCTCGGTTGGGTGCCCAAGAACACGGCGCGAGTCGCCCAGTCGGCCAAGAGTTATACCCCCGCCCAGATGCTGAAGACCCCGCCATTCTACATTCTCTACCTCATGATGACCATGGTCGCCTTCGGTGGCATGATGGTCACGGCACAGCTCAAGCCCATCGGGACCTCGTACGGATACGACAAGTTTATGGTTCTGTCCATGAGCGCTGTCAACCTGGCCTTGATGCTCGACCGGTTCCTCAACGGCTTCACGCGGCCGATGTGGGGCTGGATCTCCGACCACATCGGGCGCTACAATACGATGGCGCTTGCGTTCTCGCTGGAGTCGATCGCCATCATCATCTTCGCCCTGACCATCAAGAACCCCATCGCCTTCGTGATCATGTCCGGCATGACGTTCTTCGCCTGGGGGGAGATCTACTCGCTCTTCCCGTCGGCGATCACGGACGTGTACGGGCCCAAGTACTCGGCCACCAACTACGGCATCCAGTACACCTCCAAGGGCGTGGCTACACTGCTGGCAGGCCCGGGCGCAGCCCTCTTGATGGAGTGGAGTGGTTCCTGGCTGCCCGTGCTGTATTCCGCCGTGGCGATGGACCTGGTTGCCGCCGTCCTGGCCTTCTTCTGGCTCAAGCCTATGATCAAGACCCTGCTGGCCAGGCGTGAGATCGAGGGTCTGCAGGCCGTCACTGGCGACTAGACGCGAAGGCTCCGGGGTTGGCCTCGTTGACCCCACCGGTGTCCGGGCGGTAAGCCCGGCATCGGTTAGACCTGAGTGGTTATAACATGCTAATGCGTATACTAATAGAACCGTAGACCAAATTCCCGGGGGTGTTGGGGATGATGGTGGACCCTGAGAGCGCCCTGCCGCTCTATGCCCAGGTCAAGGACATCCTGGGACGGCAGATTCGCGGCGGCACGTACCAGGCGCACCAGGCACTGCCGGCGGAGCGGGACCTGGTGGATCGGTTCGGCGTGAGCCGGATCACGGTGCGGCGCGCCCTGGCCGAGCTGGTGGGCGAGGGGCTGCTCTACCGGCGGGTGGGGCGGGGCACCTTCGTGGCGGCGGAGCCGATCGTAGGGACGCTGACCGAACTGACGGGGCACCTGGAGGAACTGATCCGGCGAAACCTGCATCCCGAGGTGCGGTTGGTGGAGTCCGCGCAGATCCCCACGCCGGTGGAGGCCGCAGTGGAGTTGGGTGGGTCGCGGGAGGTCCTGTTCGTGCGGCGCGTGGTCTCCGTGGAAGGGGCGCCGCTTCTGGTGTTGGACATTTGCGTGCCCGCGGACCTGGGCATGCGGTTCGCCCCCCAGGCGCTGACGGTGGAGCCGATCAACCGGCTGCTCGAGGCGCAGGGATTTCATCCCGTCAGTGGGGAGCAGCGAATCCGGGCCCGGGCAGTGGAGGAGACCGAGGCGCTCCTGCTCGAGGTTGAGCCTGGGACACCTGTGCTGGAGGTCACACGGACTGAGCGGACGATCGGGGAGCGCGGGCTGCTCTGGTCGCGGGCGGTCTACCGGGGAGACCGGTACCAGTATGTGATCCGGTTGCATCGGAGGCGCAGCTTGGCCTGAGGGGCGCCAGGCCCGGGCTGAATGACTGGTGATCTGGTTGCTTCTAGACACCCCCCCAGATGAAACGTTTGTATATTTGGCGGATGGCCTCGGGCGCTTGCAACAACCGCCGGTGTGGGGGTAATGCCTTCGCACCGCCTAAGCTTTGTTCGAGGGAACTGTGGGATTGCAGCAGGCCCTGACCGGCCCCGGCTACCCAGCGGTCCGCTCACCCCACCCGTCGCGGCCGCAGGGTGTTGCTTTCAACCAGCAGTTGCCGGGCGGTCCGGCCAGGAAGGCGATACCAGGCCAGGTAGTGGTGAAGGTACCGGGTGGCGACCCCGTGAAACTGCAACAGCCAGGCGTAGAGTCCCCTCAGGAGCCTCTCCACGGCTCTGCAAGGCGGCGTCCACCCGGCTGCGGCCCCCGGGCCCCACGCCTCCCGGTGGGGAACACCCAGGCGCAGGCAGGCCGCGGCATAGGGGGCAAGCCCCAGGGTCGACAGTTCTGCCCCGGCTCCGAGGGTCTGCGCCAGGGTGG
>DAHVXO010000169.1 GCA_027356675.1 Symbiobacteriaceae bacterium
TATAATATTACCCATTTCGTATCAGAAAGACATGGGCATATTTGTCTAACAATCTCGCGAACATTGTTCGACACAAATCGACGCTAATTGACAGTCGCTTTGCCCGGTGCAATAATTATGATATTGCTAGTTGCTTTAGGGAGGAGGGATAACGTCATGGAGCAAGACCGTCGAATTTATGAACTACAGGCCCGTGTTTGCCAAGTCCTCGCCAACGCCAAGCGCTTGGAGATCCTTTACACGCTTAAGGAAACCGAAATGACTGCGGGTGATTTGGCCAGGGCCGTCGAGGTTACGATGCCCAACCTTTCGCAGCATCTCTCGCTAATGAAGCAGTATGGACTCGTCGAGTCGCGCAAGGAAGGCCTCAACATGTATTATCGGGTGGCTTCCGAACACATCCACGAAACCTGCACATCCGTTCGCAGGGTACTCGCCGAGCAGCTCACCAGGCAGACCCTGCTGCTGGATCAGGTGAGATAGTCGGTGAACCGTAACGTCTGGGTGGCCGGTTTCGTCAGCCTCTTCACGGACATCTCATCCGAGATGCTGGTGCCGGTACTGCCCCTGTTTCTGGCCACGGTACTCCACGCGCCCATCAGGGCCATCGGTTTGATTGAAGGCGCAGCGGAAGCGACTGCCAGCATCATGAAGGCGATCTCCGGCTGGATCTCCGACCGCACCGGACGGCGCAAGCCACTGATGGTGATGGGCTACGGGCTGTCGAACATCCTCAAGCCGCTCATGGCGTTCACGGGGACGTGGGGACAGGTCCTGGCGATCCGGCTGACAGACCGTTTCGGCAAGGGCATTCGGGGGGCACCCCGGGATGCCCTGATTGCCGATTCCGCCGAAACTGCCATGCGTGGCAAGGCCTTCGGGCTGCACCGGGCAATGGACACGGTAGGTGCGGCCATCGGGCCGCTCGCCGCCGGCGCGATCCTCTGGGTCTGGCCCGGGGAGTACCGCAAGGTCTTTATGTGGGCGGCGGTCCCTGGCGTGATCGCCATTGTCCTGATCGTCCTCTTCCTTCGGGAGACGGGGGAGGGCCGGACCACAACTGGACCGGTGCTGCGGAACTGGGGGCTGTCGCTGTGGCGGCTGAGCCCGGCGCTGCGCCGCTTTGTCCTCATCGGCTTTCTGTTTGCCCTGGGCAACTCGTCGGACGCCTTCTTGATCCTGCGGGCGCAGAATCTGGGGCTGTCCGGCGGGCTGGTGACCATGGCGTACTTCACCTTCAACTTCAGCTACGCGATCCTCTCTTACCCGCTGGGTGCGCTCTCGGACCGCATCGGGCGCAAGCCCGTCATGGTGGGCGGCTTCGTGGCCTTTGCCCTGATTTACTTCGGGTTTGGCATGGCTACGCAGGCGTGGATGGTCTGGCCGCTCTTCCTCTGCTACGGGCTCTACTACGCCGGCACCGAGGGGATTCAGAAGGCTTATATCACGGACCACGCTGAGCCCGAACAGCGGGGCACAGCCGTGGGGGTCTACAACGCCCTGACCGGCCTGGCAGCCCTGCCGGCCAGTATCGTCGCCGGCTTTCTCTGGGAGCGTCTGGGCCCGGCTGTCCCCTTCTGGGTCGGCAGTGGAACTGCCGCAGTCAGCGCCCTGCTGCTTCTGCTCTGGGGTTGACGGCCTTTTGACGATGGTTTCGGGGCAGGCTAATGTCAGGCTCTGCGCATACCGTGCAGGAGTTGGTCTCCCTTGATGCTCTTGTGGATTGGACTGGCGGGTGCCGCCGGCGCCGTGGTGCGTTTCTGGCTGGGCAGCTATGTCACATTGCGTGTAGACAGTCCCTTTCCCTGGGGAACGTTCGTCATCAACATGAGCGGTTCGTTCGTGCTGGGCTTTCTCACCGGGCTGGGGCTCGGGCGCGGCGTCTCGCACACCTGGCTGGTGCCGGCGTCGGCCGGGTTCCTGGGGGCCTACACCACATTCTCGACCTGGTGCCTGGAGACCGTCCGCCTGCTGGAAGGCGGCAGCCGCCTCTTCGCTCTGCTCAACGTACTCGCAAGCGCCACCACCGGCCTGGTAGCAGCGGCACTGGGGCTCTTCCTCGGCCTGCAGGTGTAACCGGACGGAGGATGACTCCGGCGTCCGGTCTGAATGAAATCGCGGCGAGGTCAGCAGCGGAGCAAATGCCACCGCCGCTGACCTCGCCCGCATCGTCTCGTTCTAGGAAAGGTCGATCTCCTTATAACCGTAAGTCTTGGTCTCAGCCTGAGGCTGCAAGGGTTTTCCGAGCCGTGCGACCACTCGACCCGCTCCCGTAAAGCCTCGCCTGGCCGCCACCGCCGCGAGCCCGGCCAGAGCCCCCATCAGCAGGGCTACGATCGCCGTCCTTCGATCGCTCTTCATGTGGACATCCTCCTTGTGGTCCAGCACGAGTCTCGGCCGGCTTGGCCGAGGCCGAGACCGTTTTCGTCAGCACGCTTCGCCTGGTCCCGCACGGTCAAAGCCCCTCTTCTTGCCCGGCTAGAACCAGGGCCGACCCGTCATGTAGAACAGCGCACGCCCAGCGAACTCCCCAACGGTCACGAGAGCCAGACCCGCGATTACCAGTGCGTTGCAGAGCTTCAGGCTCGCCTCCCGGCGGTGCAGGTACCAGAGCGCCAGCGCCAGCCCGAGCGGCACCCCGGCCGCCAGCATGATGTGCAGGTTGAGCAGAACGTCGTTTTGCTGGATAACCTGGTAACCTAGCGTGAGACCGGTCTGTACCGTGGCCTTGCCCACGGCAGCCTTGCCGGCCACAGCGCCGCCGGAGACCGCCCCGGCAGCCAGGTACGAAAGCCGCCAGGTCAGCCCCACAACATACGCCGTAGCCCCGGCAAGCAGGGTGATTCCCAGCCGCCGGTGCGAGCGCCGGATCGTGGACTCCCCGGCCATCCGGTCAATCACGCGCCCCCAGACAAGGCTGTAGACGGCCGCCACGGCCAGCGGCCCCAGCGTAAGCGTCGAGGCGCCGAACAGCACGATGGTCGAGGTATGGTTCCACATCGGACGACCGGGAATGACATAGACCATCGCCTGGCTGAGGATGCCCAGCAGGCCAACCACGCCGGTGAAGACCCCAACGTTGCGCCGGAACTCCCCGTCCGGCACCCGCCGCCACCAGAGATACGTATAGACTGCCACCAGGGCGAAGAAGAGGCTGAAAGACCAGACCTCCCGGGAGAGCCAGGAGGTGCCAACGTGAGTCAGCGCCCGGAAGGCGTACTGCGGGCGGCCCAGGTGGGTTGTGGAGAACGTGAGGCCCAATGCCGTCAGCGGTACGAGGATATACGTACCCACTCGGGTGAAGGCGTTCTGGACGGCATCGGGCTCCCTGCGCTTCAAGTAATCGCTCACCAGCAGGACCCAGAAGGCGCCTACGCTGGCCTGTGTGAACAACGTGAACAGCACCAGACTGTACTGCGCTTGTTCGAGCCACTTCAGCATAGCCTACTTGCCCCCATTCGCCGGTGCGATGCTAACCTGATGGTCGGGCTGCGGCCCCTTGACCGGCCACGCAAACCGGGTATTGGGCCGGGTGATGCTGGTGTCCGGGAACCCGGGCGCATCTGTAACCACCTGCCGCTGGCGAGCCGCATGCTCGTCGACCTTGCCGAAGCTGAGCGCCCCGGTCAGGCAGGCCTCCACGCACCGGGGCATCAGGCCGTCGTCCACCCGCTGGTAACAACCATTGCACTTGGAGACCACGCCCTGGGCGGAATCGAACTGGGGCACGCCGTAGGGGCAAGTCCAGGTGCAATACTGGCATCCGATGCAGGCCGCAGGGTCCTGGATGACAAGTCCATCCTGATCCCGCTTCGTGTAGGCGTTGACCGGGCAGCCCTTGAGGCAGGCCGGGTCGATACAGTGATTGCAGGCGAGGCTCAGATGGACCCGCAGGGCCTGCGGGAACTCGCCGACCTCAAAGGAGCGTACCTTTCGCCAGCGAATCTCGGGGGGCATCCGATAGAAGTCCTTGCAGGCAGCCTCACAGACCTTGCAGCCGATGCACTTCTCCATATCGGCGTGAAATCCGACCTGCTGAGTCATGGAGTCACACCTCCCTGGGCCTTGGCTAACCGCACGGCCTGCTGCTTGAAGTTGGGCTCCTTGGAGAACTTGTCGACGGCCCAAACGGTCAGGGCGTTCACCGGCCCCTCGTTGAAATGCATGGGGACAAAGCAGGACCCAGGTGCGACCATCGCGGTAATGACCGCCTTGGCCTGGATCTTGCCACGCTTGTTCTCCAAGGTCACCTGATCCCCGTACTGAATGCCCAGCCTCTCCGCGTCCTTCGGGTTCAGCTCCACATAAGCGCCGGGCACCAGGTTATTCAACTCCGGGACTTTCCGGGTCTTGGTGCCGGTGTGGTAATGCTCCTGGACCCGGCCGGAGTTGAGCATGAACGGGTAGTCAGCGTCCGGCAGTTCCGGCAGCGGCGCCGGGTCCATGGCCCAGAACACCGCCTTCTTGTCCGGCGTGTTGAACTTGCCATCCACGTACAGGCGAGGTGTGCCGCGGTGCGTCTCGTCCTTGACCGGCCACTGGAGTCCCTTGCTCGCCTCAATACGGGCGTACGTCACGCCGGAATAGTCGTTTGGCCGGCCCCTGGTCATCTTCTTAATCTCTTCAAAGGCCTCTTCGGTCGTCTTGAAGGGGAACAGATCGCCGTAGCCCATTCGCCTGGCCATATCCACGATGATGTCGAAATCCGACCGGGCCTGCCCCGGCGGCTTGATGGCGGGCTTCAGCAGGTTCAGCCGCCGCTCGGAGTTGACCATGATGCCGCTCTTCTCGGCCCAGAGTGTGGCGGGCAGAAACACGTGGGCAACCTGGGCGGTGTCGGCAGTCTCATAGGCGTCCTGGACCACCAGCAGCTCCAGCTTCTCCAAGGCCTTGCGCACCCGATTCTGGTCGGGCAGCGACATCAGCGGGTTCGTACAGATTACCCACAGCGCCTTGATCTTCCCTGCGATGGCGGCGTCCAGGATCTCGGTAATCGCCGGGCTCTTGTCCGGCAGCTTCTTGGGGTCAACGCCCCAGAGCGCCGCGACCTCCTCCCGGTGCTTGGCGTTGGCGATGGCCCGGTAGCCAGGATAGGTCGAGGAGCCGCCGACCTCGCGCGCCGCCATCGCCGCAGGCTGCCCCGTGATCGAAAACGAAGCGCAGCCGGGTTTGCCTATCTTCCCCTGGAGCAGGTTGAGATTATGGAAGCCATTGTTGGCCTGCGTCCCGTTGATGGACTGGTTGATGCCCATCACCCACATTGACAAGGACCGCTTGGACACGCCGTAGAGCAGGGCAGCGGCGACGATCGACTCGGCCGGCACGCCGCAGACGCCCGCTGCGTACTCGGGGGTATACTTGTCGAGATGCTTGACCAGTTCGGCATAACCGGTGGTGTTGGCCTGGATGTACTCCTGGTCGGTCAGGCCCTCCCGGATCAGCACGTGTGCCATGGCGTTCAGCAGCACCAGGTCGGTGCCGGGCTTGATCGGCAGGTAGATGTCGGCGATGCGGGCGACCTGCGTCATCCGCGGATCGATGCAGATGATCTTGGTACCCTTGGCAGCCCGCGCCCGCACGACCCGGCCGAAGAGGATCGGGTGACACTCGGCCATATTTGAGCCCGAGATCATGATGACATCCGCCTCTTCGATGTCGGCGTAAGCGCCGACCGGACCATCCGTCCCGAAAGAGCGGCCGTGGCCGACGACGGCAGAGGCCATGCACATGCGGGTGTTCCCGTCCAGGTTGGCGGTGCCGATGCCGGCCCGCATCAGCTTGCCCAGGACGTAGAACTCCTCCATGGCTAACTGTCCGGTGTTGTAGCAAGCGATGGCATCAGGGCCGTGTTTGACAATTACGTCCTTGAACTTGCCGGCCACCAGGTTCAGCGCATCTTCCCAGGTGGCAGCGGTCAGGTTGCCGTCCTTACGGATGAGGGGTGTCTTGCCGCGATCCGCAGCGGTAATCGTCTTCCACTGGTAGATGCCCTTCGCGCAGAGCAGGCCGTCGTTGACGGAATAGCCTCGGGTTCCCCTTACAGCGACCGCCTGACCGCCTTTGACCCCGATCTCAATCCCGCAGCCCGTGCCGCAGAAGCCGCAGGTCGAATACACCCACTGGTCCGGCTCTACATGAGCCGGTTGGGGTCCGCCACTCACATAGCTGGTGTTCTGTGTGGCAAATGCCTCTCCGGCAAGGCCAGCCGTCGCTGTGGCCGCCAACGACAGCTTCAAGAAGGACCGACGGTCCATGTAATTGCCTCCTTCTTTTTGTTACTGCGCATCAAGGTTTGGTTACGCCATAACATTACCAGAGTGCCACACTAGGCCTCCAGGGACCACAAGGGTCAAAAAAGTCCCTAGGACTCAGGCACTATGCGGACTAGTGAGGTAAATCACTGACAGGCGTGCGGGTGCGATTCAGGCTTTTCCGCAGGGCTCCTGTCTGCGATAATGGAGGGAGATTGCACGCTGCGCTCACAAGGAGGACATGCATGTTCACGGCCGCCTTCGTCAATCCGGTGTTGATCCACATAGGCCCCCTTTCGGTGCGGTATTACGGGCTCATCTTCGTGACCGGCATCCTGGTAGCTGTCTGGGCGTCGATGCAGGCTGCAAAGCACCGGGGGCTTGATCCGGAGTTCATCCCGGACATCAGCATGGTGATCGTGCCGGCTGGCATTCTCGGCGCCAGGCTGTACGAGGTCTTCATCCTGCAGTGGCCCTACTACCGGGTCCATCCCGGCGAGATCCTGGCGATCTGGCTTGGCGGCCTGGCGATCCACGGCGGCGTGCTGGGGTCACTCCTGGCCGGTTGGTTCTACATCCGGTACCGCCGCCAGCCGTTCTGGCTCTGGGCCGATGTGATCGCACCCGGTCTGATTTTGGCGCAGGGCATCGGCCGGTGGGGCAATTTCTTCAACCAGGAGGCCTTCGGCAGCCCCGCTCCGCAGTGGCTGATCACGCGGATGCCCGGCTGGCTGCGGGAGGGCATGACCATCGATGGCACGGTCATGCATCCCACTTTTCTCTATGAGAGCCTGTGGAACGTGCTGGTCTTCGGCCTGCTTTACGCCTACCAGCGGCGCAAGCCGCCCGCAGGATCGGTCTTTGGGGCGTACTTCATCCTGTATAACATCGGCCGGTTCACCATCGAATCGATCCGGGAGGACAGCTCCTACATCTTTGGGCACATCCGGGTGGCCCAACTGACGGCGCTTGCGGAGATTCTCGTGGGGATCATCCTGTGGCTCTGGGCACAGCGGAAGGCACAGAAACAGGCGGCCTGAGGACGGTAATGGCAGACTACAAACGGCTCGTGGATGTGGATGGCACGGACCGCTTTGAGCGTCTGGGTGCCATCCTGGCGGCGGTGGAGCAGCACGGGTCGCTCAACCGGGCGACGGCGGCGTTGGGCATCTCGTACCGCCAGGCCTGGGGGCTGGTCAAACAGGCCGAAGCGCTCCTGGGCGGCTCCCTGCTCACCCGCCGGGTGGGCGGGGCCGCGGGCGGTGGCGCCGAGTTGACGGAGAGCGCACACAACTTGCTGGCGCGCTACCGGTTGCTGCAAAGCGAGGTGGCGCAGATCTTCGGGTCTGCACCGCCCGATGTTGGGCGCCCGGTGTTGATCGCCAGTACGATCGGCCCGGTGGAGGTCGGTCTGGTGGACGCGCTGGAGGCCGCCTTCCACCGGGAGACCGGTCTCTGGATCCGGCACATCGCCGCCGGCACGGGCGAGGCGATCGAAATCGCCCGGGCTGGTCGAGTCGACCTGCTGCTGACCCATGCACCAGAGGCCGAGGCCGAGTTCATCGGCGGCGGATGGGGCGCCCGGCGCTTTCCTTTGATGACCAACGGATTTCTGATCTGCGGGCCGTCCGGCGACCCGGCCGGGGCAGCGAGCACCCCGAGCGGAGCCATCGCGGCGATGCAGCGGATCGCGCAGGCGGGCGTCCCCTTCCTCTCCCGCGGCGACCGCTCCGGGACCCACTTGAAGGAAGAGGCGCTCTGGCAAGCTGCCGGAGTCACGCCCGGACCGTGGCGGATGCGCTTCGAACGGGGCGGGCAAGGCAGCGGACTGACCCTGCGGGAGGCCAACCGTCTGGGAGCTTACACCCTGGTCGACCGGGCCACATTTGCCACGGTGGCGCCACCCGCGCTGGTGGTCCTGGTGGAAGGCGACCCGCTGCTGGAGAACCTGTTCAGCCTGCTCTCCTTGAACCCCAACCGCTTCCCTGCTGCCAACCATGCCGGCGCTGAACAGTTCATCGGGTGGGCCCTGGGTCCGGGCGGTTCCGCTATCATCATGGCCTCGGGCCATTTTCGGCCCATCGGCAACTAAGTACCTTTTCGCCGGGCGATCGTTATGCTAAAATAAGCATAACGGTATGAATGGGAGGATACGCACTGTGCGCCTGTTTGCTCGCTTCCTACTCGTTGTCTTTGCAGCCGCCGCGCTGGCGGGGTGTGCTGCGAACCGCCCGACCCCTGCGTCCGCTCCGGCCCCCGGCAGCCAGGGTGAGCTGATCCTGGCCACCACCACCAGCACGCAGGACTCAGGCCTGCTGGACGTCCTCATCCCGCTGTTCGAGAGCCAGACCGGCTACAAGGTGAAGGTGATCGCCGTGGGCACCGGTCAGGCACTGGCCATGGCTGAGCGCGGTGAGGCTGATGCCGTACTGGCCCACGCACCCTCATCTGAGCAGAAGCTCGTTGACTCGGGCGTCGTGACCAACTACAAGCTCGTGATGCATAACGACTTCGTCCTGGTTGGCCCGGCCGCTGACCCGGCCGGCCTCAAGGGAATGACATCATCCCTGGCGGCCCTCCAGCGGATCGCGACCAAGGGCGCCACCTTCGTCTCCCGCGGCGACGACTCGGGCACCCACAAGCTGGAGAAGAGCCTGTGGCAGAAGGCGGGCATCAAGCCTGCTGGCAACTGGTACCTGGAATCCGGCACCGGGATGGGCAAGACGCTCTCCATCGCATCGGAAAAGAGCGGTTACACGATTTCCGACCGGGCCACGTACCTTGCGCAACGCAAGAATGTCCAACTTGACATTCTGGTGGAAGGTGACACCGCCCTGAAGAACATCTACCATGCCATGCAGGTGAATCCGACCAAGTTCAGTAAAGTCGATGGTGCCGGGGGCACGGCCTTCGTCCGGTTCATGGTGGACAAGGGGACTCAGCGCATCATCGCCCAATTCGGCAAGGACAAGTACGGCCAGCCGCTATTTTTCGCCGACGCAGAGGGCTGATCTTTTCGATGGATCTCGTCTGGGAAGGGTTGCGCAAGGCCGGCGACATGCTGATAACCGGCGACCCCGAGCTGCTACGCATCACGTTGGCAACGCTGCGGATCTCAGGCCTGGCGATCTTCATCAGTCTGCTCGCAGGGGTGCCGCTCGGCCTCTTTCTTGGCCTGGCGCGCTTTCCCGGCCGGCGGTTTGTGATGAGCGTAGTCAACGCGGGTATGGGCCTGCCGCCGGTGGTGGTGGGCCTCTGGGTCTCCATCTTTCTGTGGCGCTACGGCCCGCTCGGCTTTCTGCATGCCCTGTATACCCCCGGCGCCATGGTGGTTGCCCAGTTTATCATCGCGGTCCCCAAGGTGGCCGGTCTGACCATGGCGGGGATCATGCAGCTGAACCCCAAGCTTCACCTGCAGATCCTGGCGCTTGGCGCCAACCGCTGGCAGAGCTACTGGCTGCTGATTCGGGAGGCCCGACTGTCGGTGCTGGCCGCCATTATGGCAGGGTTTGGCGCGATCGTAGCCGAAGTAGGAGCCTCTATGACCGTGGGCGGCAACCTGGTCGGCAGTACGCGTGTGCTTTCCACGGCCATCGTCCTGGAGAGCGGCAAGGGCAACTTCGACGTGGCCATCGCCCTCAGCCTGGTGCTGATGCTTCT
This sequence comes from Symbiobacteriaceae bacterium, assembly GCA_027356675.1. The sequence goes on from DAHVXO010000169.1 coordinate 9,912, forward strand.
GGCGTACGCCGTTACGGTCGGGCTCACGCTGATCCAAAATAGCGGCATCCGCTCGTCGGAAGGGAGGCGAGCGGCATGATGCTGGATGTGGCTGGCCTGCGCCTGCAGCGGGGTGGTCAGCAGGTATTGGATATCCCCCACCTGGGCGTGCACGCGGGCGAGGTTCTGGCCGTGGTGGGGCCCAACGGCGCCGGGAAGAGCAGCCTCCTGCTGTCGCTGGCCCTGCTGATTCCGGCAGATTTCGCAAGCTACTCCTTCGGCAACCTGCCTGCCCGCCTGCCCGCCGATGCGCTGGCGCTGCGACGCCAGATGGCCGTGGTCTTTCAGGAACCGCTATTGCTCCACACGACCGCCCTGGCCAACGTGGCCGAGGGTCTGCGGTTGCGGGGGGTGGAGCGGACCACGGCGGTAGACCGGGCGGCCACCTGGCTGGACCGCCTGGGCGTAGGGCACCTGGCCCGCCGCAGTGCGCGCGAGTTGTCGGGCGGTGAGGCCCAGCGGGTCAGCCTGGCCCGGGCGCTCGCCCTGTCCCCCCGGCTCCTCCTCCTGGATGAGCCCTTCGGTTCACTTGATGTCCTGACCCGCGGCGACCTGCTGCGAGACCTGCGCCCGCTCCTGCGAACGAACGGCACCACCACCCTCCTCGTCACCCACGATGTGGGAGAGGTCGCCCATCTGGCTGACCGCGTGGCAGTGCTGGAGGCCGGGCGGCTTGCGCAACTGGGCACGCCGCACAACGTCTTTACCTCCCCTGCGACGGCGATGGCCCGCCGAATGGCCGAATCCGCCCGGGAGATGGCAGCAGCCCTCAGCCCCCTGGCCCTGGCACCCTCGCCGGAAGGGAGTGGACGCATGTGACTAACCAGCTAGAACTCGCCCAGCTAGACCCGGATGCCCTGCGGCTGCTGGAGGCCTACAAGAAGGGGCAACACGGTGCGCTGCTGCAAGAGGTCGACAACCTGTCCAAGGCGGGAAGCGTGACCCCGGGGGTCCTGGGTGTGGCCGCAATGGCCTGCACGGCCCTGGAGCGGTATGACGAGGCGATTAAAGCGGCCACGGCCGCTCTGGCGCAACAGTCGGGCTGGGCCTGGCTCTATCACGCCCTGGCGGCCGCGGAGGCGGGACAGGGCCACCTGGACCGAGCAGTGGCCGCGCAGGGTCGGGCTGTCCGGCTGATGCCGCGCGAGCCGAGTTACGCCGCCGCCCTGGCCCAGTACCTGCGCCGCTCCGGCCAGCTCCAGCAAGCAGTGGCGGTTGCCCGCCAGGCGCTGGTGGGGGACCCCACCCATGGCGGGGCGCTGAATGAGTACGGCCTGGCTCTCCTGGAGTCCGGCAGTGCCGGCCCGGCGCTGGAGCAGTTCCGGCTGGCCCAATCGGCGGAACCGGCGGAGCCGGCCGGGTACATCAACGAAGGCGTGCTCCATCTCCGGGCGGAGGCCCGGGGCGAAGCACGCCGGTCATTCGGCCAGGCCTTGCGGTGCCGGCCCGGTATGTCTGAGGCGGAAGACTACATCGCTGATACGTTCGTTGGTCAGCGAGGGCTGCTACGGGCCACCCTCGGGCATCTGCTCGCACTGGGACGGGTCAACCTGCTCGGCTGGGTCATGATCGCCTTCGTCTATTATCTGGCTTTCCGCCTGCTCCAGTTCCTGTGGCGGGCCTGGCCGGTGCTGCTGCCCGCGGCCCAGGTACTGCTGGTGATCACGCTCGTCTGGTTGCTGGGCGGGCTGGCTCTGGGGCGCCTCATCCGAGTGGCCTTCGCCGCCGTCGCCCGCTAGGCGGACATCCAGGACCGGATCGACAGCAGCATGATGACCAGCGCAAAAAAGCCGTGGACGATGGGCTTGCCCCGGTACCGCTGTCCGAGGGGCGTCCAGCGCAACACGCCTTGTCCCACGGCAAAAAGGCCGACCAGGATGCCATAGAAGACGTGCATCAGAGGCGGCCGCTTACCGAACAGGACGAAAGCGACCCCCAGGCCCACCTGGTAGATTGCTACGGCCGCCGAGAGCGGCACCAACTGGAAATAACTCTGCGGCAGCGACCGGCGGCCACGGTAAGCGACCACCGCGATGCCCAGGAGAATCAGATTCGCCACAGCCAGCGCCGCTGCGCCAGCCTCCTTCAGGAGCCCGAAATCCACGACCCGCTCATCCCCCTCCATCAGTCTCCCTGGACTGGATGGTTCGGCATGAGCGGGTCGTTTCCTGTCGCGCCCGGGTTGAGGTCCGCGTTACTTCGCCGCCTGAATCGCTTCAGCGAGAACGGCCTCAACCTCGTCGGCCAACTCCTTGAGCCGCTCGTCACCCAGGACCGCCATCATGAGCGTCGGACGGGCCATGCCAATCCGGCTGCCCTCCGCCTCACTGCGCACCACGATCTTGCAGGGCAGGAAGTAGGCCACATCCGGGTTCGTCTCGATCGCATGCTTGGCGCGTGGTGCGCTGCAGACCTCCAGAATCCGAACCGTCCGGTCAAGCCCAAGACCCTTCTTCTCCAACGTGGCGTTGACATCCAATCCCCAGAGCACCGTGAATTTCCGTTCCGCAAGGGCCGCCTCCACGGCTGCCGCTGCATCAGGAACCGACTTGCTGCTCAGCACGCTCCACTCAAAGTCCATGACTTATACCTCCATCTGTCTGCGGTCTCGCGCGACCCCGTCTCAACCATTTAATCGAAGACTTTAGTGTTTGTCAAGTCACCCGTGACATGCCCCCCGCCACCTGCTATGCTTAAGTCAACACTTAAAGCATCTTGGAGGCGTGGTAAAAGCGATGGACGATGGCGACCTCTGGCTTCTGGAGCGGCAGGCAGAGCTTTGTCGGGCCCTCGGGAGCGGGAAGCGGCTCCAGATCATCTATCTACTCCGCTCTGGTGAGAAGGCAGCGGGCGATCTGGCCGCCCTCCTGCAGACCACGCCGGCCAACGTATCGCAGCACCTGTCGGCGATGCGGCAGGTAGGGATTGTGGCAAGTCGGCGAGAGGGCAGCAACATTATTTACTGGCTGCAGGAGCCGGCCATTTTGGAGGCCTGCGGCATGGTGCGCAAGGTCCTGGGAGAGCAGTTGCGCCGGGAGCAGGTGGAGTTGAGCTTGCGCCTGCAGGGGCCTGGCGAGACCGTAAGATCGGACTGAGTGTCCGGTCTTCCGGCGCGTCTGCGCCCTCCGGGGCCAACCTGTGGCCGTTCCCGGACAACGGCGGTGCCGGCCCTATTCGCGGGCGCGGCTAACCGATAGGATAGGATGTGTCCGATCACATCTGGAGGGGATGCACATGGGCCTGGTCCTCGTCACCGGCGGCACCGGATTCATCGGGTCGCACATCGTCAAGAAGCTGCTTTCCCACGGCCACGGCGTGGCTGTCCTCTCCCGCAATCCCGGCCGCCGTGGCGGGGGGGTGCCCACTGGCGTCGAGGTGCGTGCCGGCGATATCAGCGACCCGGCATCGCTGGTGCAAGCCATGTCCGGGATCGACACCGTCATCAACGCCGTTCAGTTCCCCAACCATCCGGTGGAGAATCCCCGGCGCGGCTACACCTATATGCAGGTCGACGGACACGGCACCGTCAATCAGGTCACGGCTGCCAAGACGGCGGGCGTCAGACGCTTTATCTACCTCAGCGGCGCTGGGACCCGCGAGGGCCAACAGGCACCCTGGTTCGTGGCCAAACTGATGGCCGAGCGGGCCGTGCGAGAGAGCGGGATTCCCTACACCATCTTCCGGCCGTCATGGGTCTACGGGCCCGAAGACCGCAGCCTGAACAAGTTCGCCACCTTCGCCCGGTTGCTGCCCTTCATTCCCGTGATTGGCAATGGGCAGACCCGGGTGCAGCCGGTCCACGTGGACGATCTGGCGGAGGCCATGGCCTTGAGCGTTACCCTGGACCGGGCGGTGGGCCAGGTCTATGATGTCGGCGGTCCCCAGGAACTCACCATGGATGAGATCATCCGCATCATGCTGCGGACCATGGGCAAACGGAAGCCGCTGCTCCATAGCCCGGCGGGGCTGATGAAGCTGATGACGGCCCCCTTGGTCCTCCTGCCCGCTGCGCCCATGTCCCCGGGCGCTGTGGATTTTGTGCTCATGGAGGAGCGCGTCGACACCGGCCCGCTACTGCGGGACTTTGGTATAGCGCTCAGGCCGCTGGCAGAGGGGCTGCGCTACATGCAGTCCTCGTAGGTGGGCAGTTCCTGGGATTCCTCGTACCAGGAGGTCTCCTCGATTGCGGCGTTCGGGAAGTAATCACGGTAGCCTTCAACCTTATCGCCCTCGCGCAAACCGAAGTCTGTCCAGATGAGTTCGTAGAAGGGCGGCATGTCCAGGTCCTTGGCAATTTCAGGGTCGGTAGTCTCGACCTCGTGGTATTCGTGGTCGCACGTTGGGCCGTGGTCGCGCAACCAGTGTCCCTGAATCTTGGCCATGTTGCGCTTGATGTAGTAGCGCTCGACCTCGTCCCGGTGGAAATAGCCCTCGTACATGCAGGCGCCCATCTTCTTCATTCGCAAGGCCTCACCGACGGCCGGATCCTGTGTAGTGGCGTAGAATCGCCCGTCCTCCTGTCCCTCCAGGTAGTGCAGGTGGTGCCCCTCCACAACGATGAAACAGACATGCCCAACCATGACGAAGTTGTTCTTCTTGTTGATGCGCCGAGTCACGGGCTTGCGGGGATAGTCGATGTGCTCGTAGCAGATGTCCGCCTTGGCAAAGGGCCGGATGCTCCCATCCTCGGCGACCAGGACGAACTGGTCCTCGGAGTGCGAGAGGATCCGGCCCTTGTGCTCCCCCATGTCCGTGCGAAACTCGACGTCATACTTGTCTTCCGCTTCAGCCAGCCAGGCGTCCACCTGTTCGAGGCGCGACTCGGCAATCTCGCGATAGTACTCGGCGGCACAATGCAGCTTGGCGCGGCCGGTCGCCTTGAAGACTTCTTCGACTTCGTCAGCGAATGACAGGGCGGCCGACGCGGGCATGGTCCCGCACGTCTCCTCGATGAAGTAGTCGATCGTCCGGTCCATGGAGATCACGACGGCGTCCGTCCGGTCCTTGGTGAACGTCACGCGTTCTTCGTGTTCGCAGTTGAGGTCACCGCACACGAGCAACCCTTCCGTGACGTCACCGGGATCCCAGTCCGTCCAGAACCCGACATCCAGCCCATCTTCGCCGTAGTAGGCCGGGAGCATCTCCCGTTCGCAGATGGGACATGGCACCACATGATCGCCGTTCTCCGAAATGTAAAGAAGCACCCCCACAGCACCTCCTCACCCAAGAACACGTGAGTTTTCGCTGTGAGGTTCGGTGGGAAACGGGGCCTTATCGTCGACACTTTCGGCGCTTCGGCCCCGTTTTTTGTCGAAATTTGTACTCCTGTTTCCTCCGGTCCCGGTCAACGAGTGGCTACCGTAGCCGCCCTGTTGGTGACCCCGCCGCTCGCCCTGTCAGCCGGCCTCTGGCGGCTCCGCACCGCCTGGCTGACTGCGCCTGGCCACCACCGCATGGTATAATGGGGACCAATGCCCCCCCCGGGAGGAAATGAGTATGACAGAACGGCTGCAATTTGTCCCCTGCGGCGACCGCGCCCTCCTGGTCTACCTTGGCTCGGCAATCGATCCCGAAGTGAACCGGGCGGTCCATGCGCTGACCCAGGCCCTGCGCGCCCTCGCACACCCGGCGATCGTCGAAATCACGCCCGGGTATCAGGCCCTCCTCATCGAATACGATCCGATCCGCGTCCGCCGCGAAACCCTGGAGGACCTGACGCTCGGTGCCATGGTGGGCCTGGCCCAGCGGGCGGGGACCGAGCGAACGGTAGAGATCCCGGTGCTCTACGGTGGCGAGATGGGTCCCGATCTCGCCGCCGTCGCCGCGCAGGCAAACCTCACGGTTGATGAGGTGGTCCGGCGCCACACAGAGGGGGCCTACCGGGTGTACTGCCTGGGCTTCAGCCCCGGCTTCGGCTACCTGGGCGGTCTCGACCCCGCCCTCCACACCCCGCGCCTGGCCGAACCGCGCACCAAGGTGCCGGGCGGCAGCGTGGGCATCGGCGGCAGTCAGACCGGGGTCTACCCCTCCCCCTCGCCGGCCGGCTGGCACCTGATCGGCCGCACGCCCATCGGCCTGTTTGACCCGTTGCGCGTGCCGCCGACCCTGTTGGAGCCGGGCGATACCGTACGCTTTCAGCCCATCACGGCGGAACGCTTCACAGAGCTGGCGGACCAGGCCACCACCCGCCGCCGGCCTCTTCCTGAGTCTACCCCGGGGGGAACCGGCCTGCGGATCATCGCACCCGGCCTCCTCACCACCGTCCAGGACCTGGGGCGGCGCGGTTATCTCGCCTACGGCGTGCCTGTGGCCGGCGCAGCCGATTTCTGGTCCCTGATGGTCGGCAACTGGCTCCTGGGCAACCGGGCGCGCACACCCGCCCTGGAGCTCACGTTGCTGGGTCCGGAGATCGAATTCACCGGCCCGGTGGCTTTCTGTCTGTCCGGCGCTCCCCTGCCGGCGGAGCTGATCCCCGCCGGCGGGGGGTCACCGAAGCCCGTCCCCGGCTGGACCGCCCTGCTGGCAGGCCCCGGCGACCGTCTGCGCACCGGCGCGATGCCCGTGGGCTGCCGCGCTTACCTCTGCGTGGCCGGCGGCTTCGACCTGGAGCCCGTCCTGGGCAGTTACTCAGAGGACTTGTTCGCCAAGTTGGGACCCTTTGGGCGGTCGCTCCAGGCCGGCGACTGGCTGCCCACCGGCCTGCCCCTCCAGCCGCCGGCCGACCTGGCCGGCCGGGTCGTGCCTGCCGATGTCCTGCCCAGGTTCACTGACCGGGCGCCCATCCGGGTGACGCGGGGTCCCCAGGTTGGGGCCTTTACCCCGGATGCCTACGCGACCCTCTTCAGCGCTCAGTATTCCGTCGGCCCGAACTCAGACAGGCAGGGGCTGCGCCTGCAAGGGCCAGCGCTGTCCCACACACAGAGCGCCGACATCCTATCCGAGCCGATTCCGACGGGGAGCATTCAGGTGCCGGCCAACGGCCAACCCATCCTGCTCATGAACAACCGCCAGAGCGTCGGCGGGTATGCGAAGATTGCCGTGGCCGTCTACGCGGATGTGGCGGCGGCCGCCCAACTCCGCCCGGGCGACCGGCTCCGGTTTGCGGAGGTCGACCCGGCGGAGGCCCACGCCATCGCCTGGGCCGAGCGGCGGCGGCTGGCCCAGATTCGCCGCCACCTGGAGCGGTCGGTGGGCATCGTCGCCCAGATGGTCCCCTTCAGCGCCACCTCGGCCGTCGGTACTCCAGCCATCGAAATCGGTGCCCGACCGGAGGCCGGGCCTGCACCGGAGGCCGGACCTGCACCGATGGTCACTCCCGCACCCATCGAGCCCACCCGCTCCCGCACCTTCCGGGTCACCCTGGCCGATATCACATTCGAGGCCGTCGTGGAAGAGGTGGACGGATGAAGATCCTGGTGGTCGGCGCCACGGGGGTCCTGGGCCGGCACGTCATCCCCCGTTTGCTCGAGCGCGGTCACGCTGTACGGGCCCTGGTCCGCCGCCCGGAGCAGCAGGCCGAACCCCTGACCCGCCTGGGCGCCGAGTCGGCCCCTGGCGATATCCTCGACCCCGCATCCCTGCTTGCCGCCGCGCACGGCTACGACGCCGTCCTCCACCTGGCCACCGCCATCCCCAAGCCCGGCGGCGCCCGGGATTGGAGCCGCAACGACCGGGTACGCCGGGAGGGCACGGCCAACCTGCTCGCCGCCGCCCGGGCCACCGGTGTGCGCCGATACGTCCAGCAGAGCATTATCTTCCTTTATGGCGACCAGGGTCAGTCCATCGCCACCGAGGCGACCCCGCTCAACCCGGCCCCCTTCATCCAATCGGCCTCGGACATGGAAGACCGCGTCCGCGCCAGCGACCGGGACTGGTGCATCCTGCGGGGCGGCGCCTTTTACGGCCCCGGCACCGGTGCCGAAGACGGCTGGTACCAGGCAGCCCGAGCAGGCACCCTGCGCCTCCCCGGCGATGGCGCGGGCCTCACCTCCCTCATCCGTGTCGTTGATATGGCCCAGTCCGTGGTCCTGGCGACCGAAAAGGCCCGTCCCAGCACGACCTATAACGTCGTGGATGACGAACCCGTCTCATACCGGACGCTTTACACGCACATCGCTGCCAGCATCGGCGCGGCCCACCCGACCCCCGGCGGCCCGCCGACCCGTTCCCTGGGCTGCAGCAACGCCCGGCTGCGGGCAGAACTCGGCTGGACTCCCGCCTACCCGACCTACCGTTCGGGCCTCATCTAATCCAAAAAAGAGCGGCACCATGGACCTGTTGAAAAAGGGTGGCTATCGCTTCGGCCGGGCTAGACAGAACCGGAGCGGCAAATGCCGCTCCGGTTCACGCGTAAAGGATGGATGTGAAGATATTCTGGTGTCGGGCTGAGCTGCGCCAATATCCGGCCCGAATATGCCCTGCACACGTCCGGAGGCTCCGGTTGTGTATCTACCGAGTCTGAAAGGCTACGATCATACGCCAGTCGCTCTCGTCATGGCCCAACAGACGGGCCACATCGAAGTCACCCCACCAACCCGCAAACCGCCATCCTCCTGCCAATTCTACCAAGGCCAGCAGTTCCTGCGGGAGAAGTGGCCGCAAGTCCCCCCCCCGATTCGATAACTTCTCGGCGGTTATCTTGTTCAACCGTAATGCGAGTGGTAACCTTCTGTCAACGACCCTTACGTCAGATTTCGGGGCGTAAGTGATATTCGAGGGCTTCAGAGCTAACCGAGGGTGGCCCCGGGCCCTGTCGCTGCCGATCGCTGTGCGGGGTGTCTACCCGTTGCGCGCCCGGTTGCCCTGTCGATCGCTCTGCTGAGCCTTGCGCCGGTATACGCCGCTTACGCGCTGTAGGTATTCGGCCAGCGGCTCGTGGCCCTCCAGATTCCGAAGCGGGAGCAGGCCCCTCGCCTTCTGCTGCAGCCGCTGCAAAGTCAGGTCTTCGGCCCGGAGAACTACCAGTGTGATGCCGCGCCGCATACAGATGGCTTCCTTCATGAGATCGCGGCCTTGCTGCTTCCAGGCCTTTTCCTGGCCTGGGAAGCGCTCAGTCGGACCATCATGTTGAGGACCATTGAACTCGAACGCGACCCGGGGCGGGTAGTAACGGTCGAACTGCATCAGCTCATCGGTGTAGGGGTTGACCAGGAAGGGCGGAGTGGCATTGTCCTGATATTCGTCGGTCGCCACAATGAGGGAGAGCGACTCCCGCATTAGCGCCTCG
>DAHVXO010000177.1 GCA_027356675.1 Symbiobacteriaceae bacterium
CCATCATTTCATCCCTGGCAGCGGTGATGATGTTCATCCCGCGCAAGGAGATGGAGTCGGGCGTTCCTGCCGACGAAATCGGCTTCAACCGCCCGCTCGCCGTCCTGATCGCACTGGCCGTCGGCACGGTCGGCGGTCTAATCGGGGCGCCCGGCGCGTTCATATACGTCCCGCTGCTCATGTATGTGCTGGGAATACCCACACGGATTACGCTGGGGTCCACCCTGGCCATCGTGCTGATCGGCTCCCTATCTGGCATGATCGGGAAGTTGGTCACCTACCAGGTGCCGCTGGGTTTCTCGGTCGCCCTGGTGCTGGGGGCCATCCCCGGCGCCCGTTGGGGTGGAGCCGTTTCTAAGCGCTTGAACGTCAAGTCGCTGCGCTGGCTTGTGACCGTGGTGGTGGTGGCGTCCACCCTCAAGGTCTGGGCTCAGGTACTTGGCATGTGAGCAAATGTCGCAACCCAACACCACCATAGCCTCACATCCATGCTTCTTCACGCCTACATTCCGCACCCTAACATAGCGGGAGCCCGCAAACCGGATGGACGGTCACCAGTACCAGTTCTGACTCTCCAAGAAACAGCACCCTGCGTTTGGCAGGGTGCTGTTTCTATTTTTTGCGACTTTGGCGTACGGTCTGTTGCGCGTAGCGGCCCCTCGCCCAGCCGCAATTCAAGTGCATAGATATGCAGTTGAACCGAGAATGACAATTCCTCGATTCTACGCGTCGACATAGTCAGGGTAGGAAAAGCTCACCCCTGAGTGGAAAAGTGCAAGGCAGGTGAGTCTGCCGAAGCAGGCCATACCAACCGAACCGCGCTAGCCACGCACAAGGGGCGAGTAAGACTTGCAAGGTGAACTACTTGGAAAGGTTGCCCTCATAACCGGCTCGGCACGCGGTTTGGGCAAGGCCATTGCTACGGAACTAGCGTCACGGGGCGCCGGCATCATCATCAACGACATTCCACCGATGGAAGCAGAGGCACAGCAGACTGTTGCGGAACTGCGAGCACTCGGTGCGGCCTGCTCGTTCTACGCCGCCTTTGTCAACAAGGAAGAACAGGTCAACCAGATGGTCGCCGAGGTCGGGCAGGTCGACATCCTTGTCAACAACGCGGGCATCAACCGGGACGGAACCATGCGGCACTCCACCAAGGCCGATTGGGATGCCGTTCTTGATGTCAACCTCTCGGGGCCGTTCCTCTGCACCAAGGCTTTCGTCGGAAAGATGCGGGACCGCGGCTGGGGCCGCATCATCAACATCGCGTCGTATGTCGGCCGCACCGGTGTGTACGGGACCCCGTACTACGCCGCCTCCAAGGCAGGCCTCATCGGCCTGACCAAGGAAGTGGCCAGCGAGGTGGCCTCGAAGGGCGTCACCGTGAATGCCCTGGCGCCCGGGTACGTCCTGACCGACATGATGCGCAACTACCCGCAGGATCAACTCGACGCCATCACGTCCCGGATTCCTGTCGGCTACTGGGCCAAGCCGGAGGATGTCGCCTATTGGGCCGGCGTGCTCGCCTCGCCACGCGCACACTACATGACGGGTACGGTCATCGACTGCAACGGCGGCGTCTATATGTAGGTCCATCCATTTTAGGAGGTGTGGTTCCATGCGTGAAGCTGTAATCGTTTCGGCAGCACGTACCGCTGTGGGGGCCTTTGGCGGCGCCCTGAGTACCCTGTCTGCCCATGAGTTGGGTGCGGTCGTCATCCGCGAAGTGCTCAAGCGAGCCGGCGTGGAGGCCGGACAGGTAGATGAGGTCATCATGGGCCAGATTCTTACGGCCGGGGAGAGCCAGAACCCCGCCCGCAAGGCCAGCCTGAAGGCCGGGCTCCCCGTGACCGTCCCGGTCACCAGCGTCAACAAGCTGTGCGGCTCGGGCCTCAAGACCGTATCCATGGCCGCTCAGGCTATCCTGCTCGGCGACGCCGATGCCATCATCGCCGGTGGGCAGGAGTCCATGAGCACGGCCCCGTACCTGCTGCCCAAAGCCCGCACCGGGTACCGGATGGGCAATGGTGAAATCATTGATTCCATGATCAACGATGCCCTTACCTGTTCGGTGGAAAACATCCACATGGGTATCACTGCGGAAAACATTGCCGACCTGTATGGCATTACCCGGGAGGAGCAGGATCAGTTCGCCCTGGCTTCTCAGATAAAGGCCGAGGCGGCCATCAAGTCCGGGCGGTTCAAGGACGAGATCGTGCCAGTGGTCATCCCCTCGAAGAAGGGCGACACCATCTTCGACACAGATGAGTTTCCCCGCTTCGGTTCCACCCTCGAGGGGCTTGCCAAGCTCCGCCCGGCCTTCAAGAGGGATGGCACCGTGACCGCCGGTAATGCCTCCGGCATCAATGATGGTGCGGCGGCCGTGCTGGTGATGAGCGCTGACAAGGCTGCAGCCCTTGGCCTGAAACCGCTGGCGGTGATCCGCGGGTATGCTTCGGCGGGCGTGGAGCCCCGGATCATGGGCATGGGTCCCGTACCGGCCACCCAGAAGGCGTTTGCCAAGGCGGGCCTCCACCTGGATGCGATCGATCTGATCGAGGCGAATGAGGCCTTCGCCGCCCAATCCCTGGGGGTGGCACGTGAACTGCACTGGGACTTTGCGAAGGTGAACGTCAACGGTGGCGCCATCGCCATCGGTCATCCGGTGGGGGCGTCGGGGGCACGCATCCTGGTAACGTTGCTCCACGAAATGCAGAAGCGCCAGAGCCGCTACGGCCTCGCCACGCTGTGCATTGGCGGCGGGCAGGGCATCGCCATGGTGCTCGAGCGGCCCTAGTCGCCCGCCTGGTCGCCGCTGAATCGCCATCGGCCCAACAAGACCCGAACGTGCCATATTTTGTCATTTACCGCCAATTCCGCAGGGGTTGACGCCGTGGACGCGAAGAGGTAGTATACAAGATGCTCCGGTCACACCGCGGGGTAGAGCAGTCCGGTAGCTCGTCGGGCTCATAACCCGGAGGTCGTAGGTTCAAATCCTACCCCCGCAACCAGCGTAAGAACCAGAGAAACGCATGCGTTTCTCTGGTTCTTGCTTACCGCCAGGCGCTTGGTGCACCAAGGTGCGCACTCCCTTCCATTGTTGACAGGGGGTATCGCGCGTGGTAACTTATATGAGCGTGGAATCCGGTCCCTCAAGTTCCCCGTTGAATGGAGGTGTCGGCAAATGGCTAAGGCAGGTGCACGAGTAATCATTACGATGGCTTGCACGGACTGTAAGATGCGTAACTACAGCACGTACAAGAACAAGAAGAATGATTCGGCTCGCATTGAACTTAAAAAGTTCTGCCCTACGTGCGGGCACCATAGCAACCATCGGGAGACCCGCTAACCCTAGGCGCTAAACAGTCGCCGTTGCACTTGCGGTGGTACGAGGCGGCGGCTTAAACAGGGGTATAGCTCAACTGGTAGAGCAGCGGTCTCCAAAACCGCAGGTTGTGGGTTCAAGTCCTACTGCCCCTGCCAATCACCACACGGACGTGGGTCAGATCCCACGTCTTATTGTTTTCCTGAGGGCCCGCACTCACCGCAGTTCAGAGGCGACCGTGACGGCATGATCAAGACCCCCCTTGATTCGCAGTCGTGCTGCTTTACAATGGGGGCAGCCATGTGTTACAATCTTCAACACTGGCAGGTTTGCCAGGCTTTCTTTGTGTTGGAGCAATTTTTGGCGAGGGCGAGGTCGTCGTCATGGAACGGATCAAAGCACTCTTTGAAGCGATTCGCATCTACCTCCGCGAAGTGATCAGCGAGATGCGGAAGGTAACGTGGCCGAATCGAGACCGTACCATCAAGCTTACCGGCATTGTTGTGGCGATGGTCGTATTGTTCGCAGCCTTCCTCTTCGTGTGGGATTCCGTGCTGGGCGTTGGCGCCCAGAAGTTGCTCGGAAGCAAGTAAAGGCAGGTGGCGTGGGGGCACGCCCGGGTTCCCCCGACTATGGAAGCGAAAAACTGGTATGTGGTTCACACGTACTCCGGGTACGAGAACAAGGTGAAGACCAACCTGGAGAAACGTGTCGAATCCATGGAGATGCAGGAGAAGATCTTCCGTGTCCTGGTCCCCATGGAGGACGAGATCGAGGTCAAGGATGGCAAGCAGAAGAAGGTCAAGCGCAAGGTCTTCCCGGGGTATGTCCTCGTTGAGATGATCATGAGCGATGACTCCTGGTACGTCGTCCGGAATACCCCTGGCGTCACGGGTTTTGTTGGGTCGGGTAACAAACCGATTCCGCTCTCCGATGAAGAGATCAAGGCCATCCTCGGTGCCGAGGGCGACGGTCAGGGCCCGACGCACATTGTGGTCGACTTTGAGATCGACCAGCCCGTGCGCGTGATCGCCGGCCCCTTCAAGGATCACCCAGCTGTGGTCCAGGCGATCTGGCCGGAGAAGGGCAAGGTGAAGGTCCTCGTCTCGATGTTCGGGCGCGATACGCCGGTCGAGCTGGACTTCACGCAGATCGAAGAGGTCTGACCTGCCCCATTTCCCTCCCGGGAAATTCGTGCTAATATCATTGAGGTCGTGCACCACCGTGCCCGATCCCTTTGATGTGCGGGCTCTGCCCGCAGTGGGAGGGTGACCCAAGGTCATCCGCCAGACCACACTTTGTAAGGAGGAATCATCGTGGCGAAGAAGGTCACAGCAGTCGTCAAACTGGCTCTCCCGGCTGGGAAGGCGACGCCAGCGCCGCCCGTTGGTCCTGCACTGGGCCAGCACGGCGTCAACATCATGGGCTTCTGCAAGGACTACAACGAGCGCACCAAGGAGCAGGTCGGTCTCGTCATTCCTGTCGAGATCACGGTCTACGAGGACCGTTCCTTTACCTTCATCCTGAAGACTCCGCCCGCGTCCGTCCTCATTAAGAAGGCACTGGGCATTGAAACTGCCTCTGGTACGCCCAACAAGAAGAAGGTCGGCAAGCTGACCGACGCGCAGGTCGCCGAGATCGCCAAGATCAAGATGCCCGACCTGAACGCCGCCAACCTCGAGGCCGCCAAGAGCATGGTCCGTGGAACTGCCCGCTCCATGGGCGTCGAGACCGAGTAACAATCGGCTGCTTGGGCTTGTGGGAGGTCGCCTTCGGGTGACCGCACTGGACCCATCTACCACAAGGGAGGAAATCAGATATGCCGAACCACGGCAAGAAGTATAGGGAAGCGGAGAAACTCATCGATCGCGCCAAGCTGTACGATCCGGCTGAAGCCTTGGATATGGTGAAGAAGGCAGCTTCCGCCAAGTTCGATGAGACCGTTGAGATCTCCGTCCGCCTGGGCGTCGACCCCCGCCACGCTGACCAGCAGGTCCGCGGCGCGTGCGTGCTGCCTGCCGGCATCGGCAAGACCGTCAAGGTCCTTGTCTTTGCGAAGGGCGATAAGGCGAAGGAAGCCGAAGCCGCTGGCGCAGACGTTGTTGGCGCTGAGGACCTGGTCACCAAGATCCAGGAAGGCTGGCTGGACTTCGAAGTCGCCGTCGCCACGCCCGATATGATGGGCATGGTCGGTAAGCTTGGCCGCATCCTTGGTCCCCGCGGCCTGATGCCGAACCCGAAGACCGGCACCGTCACCTTCGATCTGACCAACGCCATTAAGGAAATCAAGGCTGGTAAGATTGAGTACCGTACCGATAAGGCCGGCATCATCGCCGCTCCGCTCGGCAAAGTCTCCTTCGAGGTCGATCGTCTTTCCATCAACTTCCGGGCACTCATGGACGCCCTTATCCGGGCGAAGCCCTCGGCCGCCAAGGGTGTCTACCTGAAGAGCATCACGCTCTCCAGCACTATGGGACCGGGCGTTAAGGTCAACCCCAGCAAGTTGACTGCGACCCAGGCTGACCACTAGGCAGTCATGTGAAACGGCCTACCCCGCTCTGGGGTCGGCCGTTTTTCGGCTTCCGTGGGAGTCTAATGAATTAGTAGTAGTTTGACACTATCTTCGGCCTAGGGTGTAGTTGTCCGGAATTTGTCGAATAGGGTCGATAATGTATTGCAAGCGCGACATCTTTGGGTTAATCTAAACATTAGAGCCAGA
>DAHVXO010000188.1 GCA_027356675.1 Symbiobacteriaceae bacterium
GGGACCCATGGAGGAGGAGACCAGGTGCTCAAGGCCCAGAAGGTCCACTTCATCGCAATCGGCGGGTACGGCATGAGCGGGCTGGCCATGGTGCTACTCAAGACAGGCGTGCCGGTCTCCGGCTCCGATGTCGCCGCTTCCAGCCGCACGGAGAAGTTGGCGGCAGCGGGGGCGGAGGTCCACATCGGCCATCACGATCCTACCTATCTCAAAGGCGCAGACGTCGTCGTCTACAGCACCCAGGTTCCTGACGACAACCCCGAACTGGCAGCCGCCAGAGTGCAGGGCCTGCGGGTCATGCACCGCTCGGAGCTGTTGGCAGAGTTCATCGACCGGCAGGCCGGCATCGCAATCGCCGGCACGCACGGCAAGACCACCACGACTTCCATGACCGCCCTGCTCCTCGAGCGCGGCGGCCTTGACCCTACAGTGCTGGTTGGCGGCGAGATGGAGGCCATCGGCGGCACCGGCAAGGCCGGCCACGGCCCTCACGTGGTGGCGGAGACGGATGAGAGCGACCGCTCCTTCCTGCGCTACTTCCCGGGCGTCGCCGTAGTTACCAACGTGGAGGCCGAGCATCTGGAGTTCTGGGAAGGCAAGTTTGAAAACATCGTCGCGGGCTTCCGGCAGTTCCTGGGCCAGGTAAAGCCAGAGGGACTGGCGATTCTCTGCGGCGATGACCCCACGCTACGCACGCTTGGGCAGGAACTGAAGACCCGCTCCGGCACTGCCAGCGTCATCTACTACGGCACGGGTGCCGACTGCGAGTGGCAAGCCCGGAACATCCATAGTTGGACGGGCGGCGTCGCGTACGACTGCATACGCCACGGGCAGCTCCTCGGCGAGGTGAAACTCCCGGTTCCCGGCCGGCACAACGCCCTGAACTCCCTGGCGGCCCTGGTCGTGGGCGACCACGTCGGCCTTGGTTTCGATCAGATGCGCGAAACACTAAAAGGCTTCGGCAACGCCAAGCGGCGCTACCAAGTTTGGGCAGACGTAAGTGATATTCTCGTGGTGGATGATTATGCCCACCACCCCACGGAGATTCTGGCGACCCTGGCAGCCGCCAAGGAGCGGCAAGGGCGGCGGGTCGTGGCGGTCTTCCAGCCGCAGCGCTACTCCCGCACCCACTGGTTGATGGACCAATTCGCCACCGCCTTTGGCGATGCCGATCTCCTGATCCTCACCAAGATCTACAGCCCACCTGGCGAGCAGCCCATCCCGGGCGTGACCGCCGAGGCCCTGGCAGGACGCATCGAGGCCAACACCGGCCGGAGCGTGCAAGTCATCTCCGGCCAGCAAGCGATCCTGGAGCTACTGCTGCATACCATTCGCCCGGGCGATACCGTGATCACGATGGGCGCTGGTGATGTCTGGATGGTGGCGCGTGAGCTGGCGGCCCGGCTGACGGCCCCACCGACAGAAGCGTAAGGCCGAGGGGTGCATCCCCTCGGCCTTTCGATTACGCACAGCGGTCATGCACTTACCCGTTCCAGCCCTCGAAAAGTCACGGCGCTCACGGAATAATATCATTTAAAGTGATAAAAAGACTTGACCAAATGGAACGAGGGGCGTATTGTTAGTTTTGAGGAATGTTTCCTTTGATAGAAGAACCAGGAGACAATACCGTGTACTTACTGGATATCGTGATTCTGGGACTTTTGATCGGTTGGCTTCGCAAGGGGCGGATCGAAAACCTCGGCTACATACCGCTCCGTGGTGTGATCTGGTTTATCGCACTCGGCGCACTCGACCTCATGATGCAGTTGACCCAGGCACCGGAACGCCGTGTCCTCTATCAGATTCTGATCATGGGTTCTGCACTAGTTGCGCTATTCCTGCTTATGTTCAATCATCGGTTGCCAGGTGTGAAATTGGTTCTGATCGGTCTGGTGCTCAACCTCCTCGTCATGGGTGCCAACGGCGGACGGATGCCCGTCTCCACCTGGGCGGCGCAAGCTTCCGGACAGGGGAAGTTTCTGCCGCTCCTCACATCCGGTGAGAGCAGCAGGCATGTGGTGCTGGGTCCCGGCACACACCTGCCCTACCTGGCAGACCTGATTCCGATCCCGCCGCCCTACCCGGCGGCGCGGGTGCTCTCTGTGGGCGATCTGTTCGTCTTCGCCGGTATGATCTGGCTGATGGTCTGGGGTATGAAATCCAGCCGCAGCGAGGCGAAGTAGCGTTTCTGTTTGTTTTCAGAGAAGGGAATTCGACCATGGGAGGTGAAAAAGAATGAAGCGCGATCGCATTCGTTGGGTATTGGTCATCGCGGCTCTGGCCGCCGTGGTCATGACTGCTGCATCCCGTTGGCGGTGGTAGGCGCAAATTAGCAAAGGGGGGTGGCTCGGCTGGCTCGCATCTGGGCATACGTCCTCGTCGTCTCCACGGCGGCGCTGGGCGTATTCGGATACAGCCTGGTCGATTTGACCCCCCAAGGGCTGCTTTGGGGTCTGGTTGGCGCGATCGTTAACGTCCTGGTCGAGCTCTATCCGCTAAACATTAATGACGACGGCGACCTCACCCTTGGGGGCGCCGTCGACATTACGTTGTTGCTGGTTTTCGGCCTCGCCCCGGCCCTGATCAGCATCGTTGCAGGCGAAGTGGCCTACACCCTGATCAAGCGCCGGCCAGTGGTCAAATCCCTGTTCAACGGCGGCCAGACGGTGCTCTCCGCCACCGCGGGCTATTGGATCTTTGTGGGGTCGGGCGGAACCCCGGGGCAGCTTTCCGCCCACGCCTTCGCCATGGCGCTCACCTACACCACGGTCAACTCACTGGCGGTCTCTTCGATCCTCTCGCTGGCCCAGGGGCAGCCATTCTTGAGCACCTGGGTGGGGCTTAACCGTAATACCCTGGCGTACAGCATCATCCTGGGCGTTAGTGGCATGGCCTTTGCTGGCCTGGTCATTACCTACGGCTGGCTCGGGCTGCTCCTGGTAGTCATCCTCATGCTCTGCCTGCAGGCGGTGCTCACCCAGGCCAGCTTGAGCGTCCGCAATATGAAGAAGCGCCTGGTGCAGACGATTCGGGTGCTCACATCCGCGCTCGAACATCGCGACCCATGTACCTTGGGCCATTCCGCCCGTGTGTCCGAACTCTGCCGCAAGACGGCCATCGAAATGGGTCTGTCGCCCATCGAGGTCGAGCGCATTGAGTTGGGCGGCCTCCTCCACGACGTTGGCAAGGTGGGCGTCCCGGACGTGGTGCTCAACAAGCCCGGCCGCCTCACGGCTGAGGAGTATAAGCAGATCAAGACCCATACCTTGATCGGCGAGCAGATCCTGCTTGGCATCGAGGGAACCGAACCCCTGGCCAACATGGCCCGCGAGCACCATCTGTTCTACGATGGCAGTGAGCGCGGCTACCCCGACCGGCGGGCGAGCCGCGATGCCTATATCGGCTCCCGCATTCTCTCCGTGGCGGATGCCTGGGACGCCATGACCGCTGACCGGCCCTACCGTCAGGCCCTGCTCTTCAGCCAGGCGCTCGCACAGCTGTACGAGAACCGGGGCGTCCAGTTTGATCCCGAAGTCGTGGACGCCTTCCTGCGCGTGCTCGAGGCCGAGGGCGTGCTCGCGATTGCCCACGACCAGGAGATGCGGCAGCCCGCCGGTGCCGATTAGACCGACTCGCGAAGCCGCCCCCACCGGGGGCGGCTTTGCTGTCAGCTTACGGTTGTGGAGCATCCGGCGCAGGTGTGGCAGGGGTTGCCTGCCCCAGTCCCGGCTCCGCAGGCACCTTCGCATCCGGGGTTGCGATCGCCGTGTCCTGGAGCCGCTCCACATCATCCAGTTCGGAATTCTGCTCGTACATCAACTGCAGGAAGGCGTTCGGATCCTCCCGTTTCGCCATGGCAGCCTACCTCCCCCCCGTGCTTCAGGGAATTGACCCGCGATATACCGTATGGTATAATGCCCAAAACCCTGACGACGGACCCTCACGAGAAGTGCGGAGGTACGATACATGGATGAGAAATTCGGGCCGGAGGCGCTCACATTTGATGATGTGCTCCTCATGCCCGCCCGGTCGGAAGTGCTGCCCCGTGATGTGGATGTCAGCACTCGGCTGACCAAACACATGAAGCTGAATGTGCCGCTGCTCTCATCCGCCATGGATACGGTGACGGAAGGCCGCATGGCCATTGCGATGGCCCGTGAGGGCGGCGTTGGCATCATCCACAAATCCATGAGCATCGCGCAGCAGGCCGAAGAGGTGGACAAGGTCAAGCGCTCGGAGCACGGCATCATCGCAGACCCGATCTTCGTTCATCCCGACGATATGGTCGACGCCGCCCTGCAGCTGATGGCCCGTTACCGCATCTCGGGGACGCCTGTGGTCGAGCGCGGCACGAACAAGCTCGTGGGCATCCTCACCAACCGGGACCTGCGTTTTGAGGACAACTGGCACCAGCCCGTTGGCAACATCATGACCAAAGAGCACCTGATTACCGCACCGGTCGGCACCACCCTGGACCAGGCCCGGGACATCCTGAAGGCCCGCAAGGTGGAGAAACTGCCTCTGGTGGACAGCGAGGGCCATCTCAAGGGCCTGCTTACCATCAAGGACATCGAGAAAGCCAAGAAATACCCCAACTCAGCCAAGGACCAGCGCGGCCGGCTGCTCTGCGGCGCCGCCATCGGCGTCAGCCTGGACGTGATGGAGCGTGCCGCCGCCCTGCTCGATGCCGGCGTGGACGTCGTGGTGCTCGACAGCGCTCATGGCCACTCCAAGGGCATCATGGACGTGCTGCGGCGCGTCAAGCAGAACTTTCCCAACCTGCCCGTCATCGCAGGTAACGTGGCCACGTACGATGGCTGCCGTGACCTCATCGAGGCCGGTGCCGATGCGGTCAAGGTCGGCATTGGACCCGGGTCTATCTGCACGACCCGCGTGGTTGCCGGCATCGGCGTCCCGCAGGTCACCGCCGTTTATGAGTGCGCGCAGGCGGCCAAGGAGTTCGACATCCCCATCATCAGCGACGGCGGCGTCAAGTACTCGGGTGATATCGTCAAGGCCATCGCAGCGGGCGCCAGCTCGGTCATGATCGGCAGTCTGTTTGCCGGCACCGAGGAGTCCCCCGGGGAGATGGAGATCTTCCAGGGCCGGTCGTTCAAGGTCTACCGCGGCATGGGGTCCATCGGCGCCATGAAGGAAGGGTCGGGCGACCGCTACTTCCAGGAGGATGCGCCCAAGCTGGTCCCCGAGGGCATCGAGGGCCGGGTTCCGTACCGGGGTACCCTCTCCGACACCCTGTTCCAGCTCATCGGCGGCCTTCGGGCCGGCATGGGTTATTGCGGCACCAGCACCGTGGAGGATCTCCGTGCCAACGGCAAGTTCCGGCGCATCACCGCTGCCGGCCTCAAGGAGAGCCATCCCCACGATATCCACATTACGAAAGAAGCGCCGAACTACAGCGGATTTTAGCGTTGTGCGACCCGGGCAGGAACGATTCCTGCTCGGGTTTTTGCGGCAATGCTGGACGACCACGGCTGATTCTGTTACATTTGCTTGTGGCATGTTCTGCCCATAAACATGGGCACACTACGGAGAACCCTACGATCAAGGGGAGACGGAACTTGGCGGCAAAGTTTGTGATCCGAGGTGGACGCCCCCTGAACGGGAGCGTCTCGATCGGTGGGGCGAAAAACAGTGCGCTGCCCATTCTGACCGCTGCCGCGCTGGCTGCCGCAGGTGAGTCGATTCTGGAGAACGTCCCGAACAACAGTGATATCCACCACATCAGTCAGATCCTGCGAGACCTGGGCGCGAAGGTGGATTGGGTCGAGGAGACCACCGTTCGGGTGCAGGCCGAGGACCTGAGCAACCATATCGCCCCGTATAACCTGGCCCGCAAGCTGCGGGGAAGTACATACGTAATGGGTCTGCTGCTGGCCCGGCTTCGCCGGGGTGAGGTCGCCTGCCCCGGCGGCTGTGAGATCGGGGCGCGGCCGGTTGACTTCCATCTCAAGGGCTTCAAGGCCCTTGGGGCAGATGTGGCGGTGGAGCGCGGCGCCATGGTCGCCACCAACGTCAAGTTGCAGGGCAACCGCTTCTATGTGGACCGCGCCAGCGTGGGCACAACGGTCAACATGATGATCACGGCCTCGCTGACCCCTGGCACCACGGTGCTCGAGAACGCGGCCTGCGAGCCGGAAATCGTCGACCTGGCCAACTACATCAACCGGATGGGCGGTCGGGTGCGTGGCGCCGGCACCAACACCATCCGCATTGAGGGTGTGGAGCAGATGCACGGCTGCCGCCACGAAGTGATTCCCGATCGGATCGAGGCCGGTACCTACCTGGTGATGGCCGCGGCGGCCGGGGGCGACGTGACGATTGCGAACTGCATCCCCGAACACCTCTCGACCGTGGTGGCCAAGCTCCGTGAGGCTGGGCAGGAGGTCGAGGAGGGCATGGACGCCATCCGGGTCATTGCCCGGCGGCCCATCCGCTCGGTGGATGTGGAGACGCAGGTCCACCCCGGGTTCCCCACCGACTTGCAGAGCCCATGGGTCTCGTTCATGGGGCTTGGCGACGGCATCGGGGTCGTGCAGGAGACCATCTTCGAGAATCGGTTTGGCTTCGTCAACGAGTTGATCCGGCTGGGTGCGAACATTAAGGTTGACCGGAACACGGCGATTGTGCGTGGGGTCGAGCGGTATACGGGAGCGCCGGTGGAGGCGCGGGATATCCGGGGCGGCGCGGCGCTGGTCACTGCGGCGCTCTGCGCTGAGGGCGTGACCGAGGTCGGCGGGCTCCAATACATCGACCGTGGGTATCACCGAATGGAAGTGCTCCTGACGGAGCTGGGGGCGGATGTCAGGCGAGCCGAGTTCCCTGAGAACAACGTATAACCAAGCGGGCCTGTCCTTTGCGGACGGGCCTTTCTCATGGTCGCGGTTGCGGTGATGCGTGGAGGGCTGGGTGCGGTAGTCGGGCGATTGTTTGTTGCTGATGCCGCGGATGGGACATGTGAAACCGAAAACAATCACATGTATAGATCGGGACGACTTTAGCACAGGCCGAAGTCTGACAGCGTGGGTATCCCGCACAGGAAACGCAGATTCGTTGTCCGGTTCATGATCGGCACCGCATATCGGCAAGTTTTTTAGGTCAACAGGGCGGCATTGCTTAAAAAAATTGACAAACACCCCCCGTGAAGCGGC
>DAHVXO010000206.1 GCA_027356675.1 Symbiobacteriaceae bacterium
GGGCTGGGTATCGGTCTTCCAGCCGGCATACAAGTACTGGTCCCGGTGCCGGACGTTCATCGCCTGAAACAGCGACGACCGGATGCTATCGATGGCCTGGGCCATCGTCTCCCGGCCTTGGGGCGTGAATGAGCTGGGTGAACCGGCTTGCACCGCCGTGTCGCGAGCCGCCTCCAGGCGGTCGATCATGGCAGAAAGACCGTTCTCCGACACCGACAGCCATTCCCGGGCATCCTGCCCCGAACGCTGAGACCGCTGCAAACGCAGTTTGGCGCCAGACAGATCCATCGCTTCAACCACGCGCTATGGGTCCTCCGACGGGCGTTCCAGCGCCCGTCCGTTTACGGCTGCCTGCGCTTTGGCATATTTTTCACGCAGACCCTCGAGATCAAACAACGCCTGGTTGAGCAGCATGGAGTTGGTCACCCGCATGGTGCGTCATCCTTTCAATATATCGGCCTATTCGGTTCAACGGGTCATCTATCGGCCCATCCGGTTGATCAGGTCATCGAGCATGCTGTCCATTACATTGATGACACGGGCGGACGCGGCAAACGCCTTCTGCTCCATGGAAAGCTTGGCAACCTCTTCATCCAGGGAGACGCCCCATTCGCTCTGGCGCTGCTGGTCGCCGATCCGCACGTGTGTCTTGGCGATCTCCTCCAACTGGCTGGCCGCTTGTGCCTGGGAGCCTAACCAGCCGACCAGGTTCCGGTAGTAAGTGCGCGGCGGCTGGAGCTGCCCGGGGATGATCACCGACTCCAGAATCGCAGATTCGCCGACCGCAGCCAGCTTACGGGCGTTCTCGCCGTCCGAAGGGAGCCCGGTACCCAGGTCGGCCGCCACCTGGGCGGCGCCCACTGCGGGGTTGACCGTCAGGTCGGCGGGGGCGGCGCTGAGGAGGAAGAAGTCCTGGCCGGGATTGCCATTTACGTCCGTGCGGTTATGAATGGCGTTTACCTCGGTGGCCACCGTACGCCCGAGGTTGTCAATGTCCGCCTTGAGCTGCTTGATTGCACCGTCACGCACCGCCACCAGGCCGGCAATCGTGCCTGTACCGCCGAAGGTCGGATTGGCGTATCCATCCCATGTCGGCACGGGACCGTCAGGGGAGCTTACCAGCTTCAACTGCGCGACCGTGGGGCCATCGACCACACCGGTGGAGCCGATGATCACCCGAACGGTGCCGTCAGGCTGCTCGATTCCCTGCGCCCCTGCCAACTTGGCCAGGGTGTCCAGGACTTTGTCGCGCTGGTCGCGCAGGTCGGCATCATCCATATTGTTACGGTGCAGCTCGGAGATCCGGACGTTAAGGTCGAAAATGGTGGTCAAGGCTGTGTTCAAAGCTTGCACACGGGTGGGCAGCTGCTCGTTGGTGGTCTGTTCCATGGCACTCAGCGATCGATAGGCATTCTGGATTTGCTGAGCAAACCCACGGCCGGCTGATAGGACCTGGAGGCGGCTCACGCCGTCTGACGGGCTCTCAGAGAGGCCTTTCCATGCATCAAAGAACTGGTCAATCGCCTGACGCAGGCCACCACCGACAGGGTCGCCGAAAATGTCCTCGACTTTGCTGAGCACATTGCGGCGGATCTCTGCGTCACCCAGTTGGCCGGATGCTTGCCTGAATTGGTCATCGATAAACTGATCGCGCAGCCGGACGACGCCCGGACCGTTCACGGCTACCTCCGACGGCGGCAGCATCTCCCGGAGCGTATAGGTTGGCTCGTTGGCGTTGGCGATGTTGCTACCGTGCACCGTGAGCGCCGTCTGGGCACGCTGCATGGCCCGTACGGCATTATTCATTCCGGTGAACAGACTGGTAAGCATCGGTGCACCCCCTCGTGTGGTCGCGCACGGTCAAATCCTACGGCACGCTTATGTGCGGCGGTTAATGAGGCGAGCACCAGTCTGCTTGCGCCATTTGCCGGTTGGGTAACCGCCCGCCGTGGGCTCCCTTCCGCTCAGCATCAGTCGCAGCAGGAAGTCGACACGGACGGTCTCTGCCGAGAGCAAGCTTTGCAAGGTGGTCTTGTCGTGAGTGATCTCGGCCGACAACGCCCGCACCTCTTCAGGCGATGCGTCGATTTCCGCTCTCTCAAGGGCCGCCAGCAGCTGTTCATGGTCGGCAGACCCGGCCAGAATGGCCTGCGCGTCGCCGGCAATGACCGCCTCGATTTGACGCCTCACCAGGTCCCGTATTTTCGTGAGAATCGCCCTGGTGCTCATGTGTCAAGCACCTTGGATTTGAGCAACCTCTCGGCGACCAGCGTAGACGAGACGGTATACGTACCGGCTTCGACCTGCGCCTTGATGCGCTGCACCAGCTCTGCTCGGATTTCCGGCGCCTCGGTCAGCTTGGCCCGCAAGCGCCCAGCTTCTTGCGCCCTGTGGGAGACGCTCACCGAATCTCCCCGTGCAACGGGCGCTGCATCTGCCGTATTTGGTTGAACGGCCGGCCGGGCGGTACCGACCTGATAGGCATCGCCTACGCCTATGGCGGTCGGACGCTGGATTTTCATACCCATCACAACCCCTTTACAACTTATAGGATGACTGAGTGCAGCGGCCGCCGAAGTTAAGGCCTCCAACGGTCGTTTTTACTGGTTTATCACCAGTTTTTTTCGAATTTCGCCCATTTCCGCCCTCGATTGCCTACGCTGTAACTCTCCCCGTCTGCAGGTTGAGCATGAGTTGAACTTCACCCCTGGGGATATTAAGTGCCTGGGCGATGTCAGCCGCGGTCTTGCCCTGACCGGCCAGGACCCAGACCGCTGTTCGCAGGTCCTGGTAGTTTTGCGGCGGAGGCGGCGTGGGTGAAGCCGCCTCATTCACTGTGGGCGTCGGCGGGAGTACCGTTGGGGTCACCAGGGCTGCCACGCTGTCATCGCTCCGAGCCTCTGCCTTCTGCTCCACCACGGAGAGCATGGCATTGAGCTGTTCCATGCGTTCATCGACCAGATCCAAAATGGCCTCGGCGCTCATGGAGACCTCGGCAGACAATCGCTCCAGGCGGGTCATTTCGGCGTTCAAACGGCCTTGACGGGCTGTAATCTGAGCCAGCGCCCAGAACAGCCCGCCGGTAAAAGCCACACCCAGCATCAGGTAGAGTGCAACGTACATGCTGCTGCCTCCCTTGCTCCTTCTCTATAGCCCTGACACCAGCAAATCTTTCATGCGTGCCAACTTCCCACGCAGCCGGAAAATCGCCTTGCTGTGGATCTGCGATACCCGGGCCGGCGAAATGCGCAGCAAGTCGCTGATCTCCCGGGCCAGCAACCCTTCGTAGTAAAACAGGGCGACCACCATGCGCTCCTGATCTGGCAGCGCGTCGATCGCCTGGGCGAGCCGCTCGCGCCGCTCCGCCATTTGCGTCGAGAGAGCGGGGTCCGTCGCGTTCGGGTCAGCAAGATGGTCCTTGAGGCTGCTCCCCTCGCCTTCATCATCGACAAGGGTCTCCTCCAGGGAGAGTACGCTCAGGCTGCCGGCCTCGGCGATCCGCTTCTCGAGGTCCTCCGCTGAGAGTTTCATGAACTGAGCCAGTTCCGCATCGGTAGGCTCATGCCCCAGCAGCCGCTCCAATTCTACGGCGGCTGCCTCCATTTGCCGGACCCGCTTGCGCAGCTGAGGGGCCCACTGGAGGGCGCGAATCCCCTGCAGACAGGCGCCGCGCACCCAGGGAATGGCGAAGGTTTCAAAGCGCACGCCGCGGTCGGGATCGAACTTCTCGACGCCGTCCAACAAGCCGAAACAGCCGTGTCCCTCGACATCGTCCTGGTCGAAGTGGACGGGCAGCCCCACCATCAGCCGGCCCGCCACGTACCGCACGAGCCACAGGTAAGCCTCCACCAACTGGTTGCGGGCATCTCGATCCCCTGTTTCACGCAAGCGCAGCCAAAGTTCTGCATATTTAAGGGTCAATGGGAGACCCCCTTTCGAGGCCTATAACAGGCCGGTTACACGGCGCTCGATCCGTGCCGTCCGAACAGATCGCTGAGTCGATTGAAGAAACCGGACCTGGGTTTTATGGGCTGGGCGCCGTTGCTGCCGGTGTAGAGCAGCTTGCTCGCCATGGCCTGGACAGCCCGTGAGGCCGGAGCGCCAGGATAGCCCAAGAAGAACGGCACCTGATGGCGCACCGCCTGCCATACGTAAGGGTCACGCGGCACGGTCCCGAGGTGCTCGATGGCAATGCCCAAAAAGTCCCGGGCAGTCATGACGATACGTTCCGCCGCCAGGGCAGCTTCTGCATCCTTTTCCGCCTGATTGATGATCAGCTTCATATCGATGCCGGGTCGTCTCTGTGCCAGCGCTTTGACCGTCGCGTAGGCGTCCGCCAGCGAGGTGGGCTCGGGTGTGGTCACCACCAGCACCTGATCCGCAGCCAACACGAACTCGACCACGGTGTTGCTGAGCCCGGCACCGGTATCGACGATCAGGTAATCCGCCCGTCCGTCCAGCTTGCTGAGCGCTGCGATAAAGGACAGAACCCGCTCTTCGGGCAGGTTGGCCAGTTCCGCAATGCCCGACCCGCCCGCGATCAACTTCAGCCGGCCTGGCGTCAGGTGGATCAGCTCCAGAATGTCACGCTCGCCCCAGAGCAGGTGACCCAGGTGATAGGGCGGCAGCGTGCCGAGCAGAATGTCGGCGTTGGCCAGCCCGAGGTCGGCATCGAGCAGGATGACGTCCTTGCCGGCCGCAATCAGTGCGTGGGCAAGGTTGATGCTGATGTTGGTCTTGCCAACACCGCCCTTCCCGCTGGTGACGGCAATGACCTTGCTGTGCCGCTGCTTGATGCCGGCGGCCTGTGACCCGTACGCTGCGGCCAGTTCCCGTAGCCGGGCGGCTTGATCGATCATATGGCCTCACGCTCCCAGCAGGATTTTTGCGAAGTCAGCCCGGTCGGCCGAAATTAGATCATCCGGAACGGTCTGTCCGTGCGTGAGGTAACCCACGGGCTGGTTGCACCGCATTCGCACGTTGAGGAGCAGCCCGGGGGCAACGGCTTCATCCAGCTTGGTGAACGTGAGCCGATTGACGCCCAGTGGCAGGTAGTACTCCAGCGCCTCGAACACATCCCGCGGGTTGGCCGTAAGGGAGAACACGAGGTGCGTCTCGTCTGGACGGAGCACCGCCAGGGTGTCTCGCAGTTCGCCCATGCGCTCGTGATCCTTGTAATTGCAGCCACCGGTATCCACCAGGACCAGATCGCAGTGGGCAGTCTCTTTCATGGCCTGAGCGGTCTGCGCCGGGGAGTCCACCGCGAACAGGGGAACGCCCAGAATGTCCGCGTAGGTCTGCAGCTGGTCAATCGCCGCAATCCGGAACGTGTCGGAGGTAATCAGCCCCACGTTGTGGCCCTGTTCCAGTGCGAACTTGGCGGCGAGCTTGGCCAGGGTCGTGGTCTTGCCCACGCCGCTCGGGCCGACGAGCGCCACCACTTTCCGGTGTCCGGGTGCGACCTCCGTGGGGGCAGCGGGACCCAGCAGCCGGGTCAGTTCCTGGCGGAGAGCCGATTCGCTATCCCCGTTCTCGGACTGGACCCGCTGGGCAATATCCAGGGCGGCCGCTTCATCGACCCCTTTGAGCACAAGGCCTTCAAACACCTTACGGCCGTAACCCTGAAGCAGGGGTGGGGGCAGGGTGCCCGTTCCCTGCTCCACCAGGCGGCTTACCGTAGACCGCAGGGCTGCCACTTCGCGCTCGAGGGTGTTCAGGGAGCCGGACATTGGCGCCCCCGGGGCGGGGGCTGAATGGGCTGGATTCTCGCCGGCTGCCCGGTAGGCGGCTACCGCCGCCTGCGGCGACCTCGCCGGAGCCTTGCCGGCATTCGGTTGGTCCACCGCAACCGTCAGTTCGGTCATCTGCCGCGCAAAGAACCCCATGAAACCCCCGACGCGCAGCTTCTTGCTTTCAACGATCATGGCCTCGGTGCCAAGTTCGTTCTTCGCGTGAATCAGCGCCTCAGCGAAGGTGGGGGCAACGTAGCGCTTAACCTGCATCATGACCGAATCACCCCTACTGCCTCAATCTCAAGTCTGGGATCCAACTCGGCATACGAGAGCACGATCAGTTTCGGGAAGGAGTGCCTGGCGATGCGACGCATAACGGGTCGCAGGGCCGGCGCACATACCAGGGTGGGAGTCTGACCGCTTGCGGCCATGGCCTGGCCTTCGGCTGCAAGCGACTCCACGAGCGACTGTGCCAGGCTGGGATCGAGTGCGGGGCCACCGCTCCGGCGCTCGGTAGCCGCAATCAGTTGCTGCTCCAGGTCCGGAGCCAGGGTAATGGCACGGATCACAGGGCCCAGCCCCAGATGATGGACGATCGACCGGCCCAAAGCGGTACGCACCCGCTCCGTGAGCTGTTCCGGGTCCTTTGTGACGCTGGCCCAGTCTGCCATCGCTTCGAAAATGAGCACCAGGTCACGAATGGGGACGTTCTCGCTCAGGAGGTTCTGCAGCACTTTCTGGATGTCACCCAGCGAGAGCAGGCCGGGCGTCAGCTCTTCCGCCAGCGCCGGATGGGTCTCCTTGACGGCGTCCACCATCCCTCGCACTTCCTGGCGGCCGAGCAGTTCACTCGCATGGTCCTTGATCACTTCGGTCACGTGGGCGACCACCACCGAGACCGGATCAACTACCGTATAGCCTATGAGCTCGGCCCGTTGGCGGTCGCCTGGGGCGATCCAGACACCGGGCAGCCCAAATGCCGGTTCCACGGTGGCCGGACCGGGCACCGTCTCTTCCAGATCGCCCGGGGCCATGGCCAACAGCCGGTCTGGTTGCAGTTCATAGGAGCCAATATCGATGCCACGCAGCTTGATCACGTACTGGTAAGGGGCCAGTCCGAGGTTGTCACGCACCCGAATGTAGGGAATCAGGAGCCCGAGGTTGGTGGCAATCTGGCGCCGTACGGCCACGACCCGGTCGAGCAGGTCGCCGCCCTTGGCGGTGACAGCCAACGAGACCAGGGCGTAGCCCAGTTCAATCTCCAGGGGGTCCACCGGTGACAGCTGGACCGTAAGCTCGGGCGGTACCTCGTTGGTAATGGGGAGTGAATCGGGCTGTGCCGGCAGCATCGCCTTGGCCGTCCGCCGCCGGTGGATCACGTATCCCAGGCTCAGTAGCAAGCCGCCCACAGTGAGAAAAGCGAAAGTGGGCAGCCCGGGGATCAGACCCATGGCCCCCACCACGCCGCCCGCCAGCATGAGCAGGGCCGGGTCTGCAGTGAGCTGAGTGCCCAGTTCATCGCCCAGACCTGCCTCACCTGCGGCACGGGTGACGACAAGGCCTGTGGCGGTGGAGATCAGCAGCGCCGGAATCTGACTGACAAGGCCGTCGCCCACGGTCCGCAACGAGAAGTGGCCCCATGCCTGGGTAAAACTCATATTCTGCTGCACCATGCCAACGACGAGGCCACCCACGATGTTAACCGCCACGATGATCAGTCCTGCGATCGCATCGCCCTTGACAAACTTGGATGCACCGTCCATGGCGCCATAAAAGTCGGCTTCCCGCTGAATTTCCCGGCGGCGCTGGCGTGCATCCTGCTCGGTAGTGAGTCCGGCGTTCAGGTCGGCGTCAATGGCCATTTGCTTGCCTGGCATGGCATCCAGCGTAAAGCGTGCGGCCACTTCTGACACGCGCTCCGAGCCTTTGGTGATGACAATGAAGTTCACGATGATAAGAATGAGGAATACGATGAGGCCGACGGCGGTGTTGCCACCCACCACGTACTCGCCGAACTGTTTGATCACCTCGCCGGCCTCGCCGGTGAGGAGGAGCAGACGGGTGGTGGATACGTTCAGGGAGAGCCGGAACAAGGTGGCGATCAGAAGCAGGGGGGGGAAGGATGAAAACTGCAACGGCTGCATGGTAAAAATGGATACCAGCAAAATCACCAGTCCGGCGGCCACGTTGAATGTCAGCAGAATATCCAGGAGTGTGCTGGGCAGCGGAACAACCATCATGGCGATTACGGCGATGACCACCACTGCCACCGCAACATCGGACCTGCGGAATGCAGGTGCTCCGCTCTGACCTGACATGCGCGACTCACCTCACTGTTAGTGGGCTGGTGGGATTGAGACCGTGGACCCCCGCCGCTTTTGGCGCTTGAGGCTGTACACGAAGGCCAGCACCTCCGCCATGGCCTGGTAGAGTCCCGGCGGCACGGTCTTGCCCACATCCACCGTGGCATAAAGCGTACGGGCCAGAGGCCGGTTCTCCACCAGGGGGACCGCGTGTTTTTTGGCGATCACCTTTATGCGCTGTGCCAGCAGGTCGGCGCCCTTGGCAACCACCCGGGGCGCTGAGCCTTCGTCCATCTGGTACTTGATGGCGATGGCGAAATGGGTCGGGTTCGTAATCACCACGTCGGCCGTTGGTACATCTTTGAGCGCCTTACGCCTGCGGGCCATTTCGCGCTGCCGCTGACGCTGCTTGGATTTTAGTTCAGGACTGCCATCTTGCTCTTTGTGCTCTTGCTTCACTTCTTGTTTGGTCATGCGCAGGGACTTGCGGAACTCCCAGTACTGGTAACCGTAGTCGAGCACGCCCAGGGCCAGGAGCCCGAACCCGATGCTCTGCAGACCCGAAACCGCACTGGATGCGATCGTCGCGACGCCCAGCGCCACGTTCTGCGACATGAGCGTGGGAATCAGGGGAAAGAGGGCTGCGATGTCCCGGTACGCGATTGCGCCCACAATCGCCAGTTTCAGCAAGGACTTGACGAGGTCGACCACGGTACGTAGAGCGAAAATGCGGCTGAACCCGGCAGCCGGATTGATGCGGTTGAAGTCCGGCATCATGGGCTTTAGCGAGAACGCAAATCCGCCTTGCAGCAGGCCTGCCAGCACGCCGACGGTCGCCAGCACTGCAACGAAGGGAAAGAAAGTGCGGGCATACAGAAGCGCCCAGTCCGCAGAGATTGTGGCGGCGATATCTGGCGTCAGGTCAAAACGCTTCAATTCGGACAGAGTCTCAATCAGTCCGCCAGCCAAACGCTCATACATGGAGGGGCCCAGGCTCCGCAGTGCCATGGTTGCCACCACCAGGCTGAGACCGGCCATGAGGTCGTTACTGCGGGCCGCCCGTCCCTCTTTGCGGGCGTGATCCAGTTTTCGCTGACTGGGTTCTTCGGTCCGTTCTTCGCCGGCAAAGAGCTGGAGATCCAGGTGGCGTTCCCCCTTCGGCTATCGCAGCATGGGCAGAACGTTGAGCAGCTCGGCGTGGCCGTTTTCGAACAGTTGCTCCAGGAAACCAAGGAAGTACGGGAGCACCAGCGCCAGGATGGTGAGGCCGGCAACGGCCTTGATCCCCAGGCCGACAGCGAAAATCTGGAGTTGTGGCACGGCCCGGCTGATACCGGCCAAGGCCATCGACGAAAGTAGCATCACGGCGATGAATGGCAGGACCATTTGCACGGCAATGGCGAGCATTTGGCCAAAGAAGTAGACCACATAGAGCGGGGCCGCGGCCTGTGTGGTGAGCCCGCCGGCGGCTACCAGTTCGTAACTGCTGGCCAGCGCTCGGATCAACAGGTGGTGTCCGTTCAGCGTCAGATAAATCACCATCGCAAGCCCAGAGAACAGGGTGCCAATGATCGGTTCAGCCCGGCCGGTTACCGGGTCGAGCACTTGCGCCAGCATGAACCCCATGTCCAGGTCTAGCAGCGCACCGGCCATCTGCACGCTGGTGAAGAGCAGTTGGTTAAAAAATCCGATCAGCAACCCCACCAGCAGTTCCAGGATACAGGCGACGAAAAGGCCGATACCGTTCGTCGCTCCCGGAACCGCCCGGACGGCAGGCAGGAGCAGGAAGGCCAGCAGAAAGGTGAAGACCACCCGCACCGGCGGCAGTAGAAACTTGTTGGTGAAAACGGGCGAAACGGCGGTAACGCCGGCCACCCGGCTGGAGACCAACAGCAGCAAGGGCACCTGTGCCAGAAGTTGTTCCATGGCCTAGCGGGCCAGCAAGGGCAACGCTTCGAACATGCGGCGGGTGAAGTCGATCATGGTCGTAAGCATCCACGGACCGAAAAGCGCGACCCCGATCAAGGCCGCCAGGATCTTGGGCAGGAACTGCAGGCTCGACTCGTTGATCTGAGTGGTCGCCTGAAACATGGCGATCAGCAGGCCGGCGGCCAGACCCAGGCCCAGCACCGGGGCCCCTACCAGAAGGGCAATCTTCAGCGCCTCCTGGGTCACGCTTATGGCATAATCAGGCGTCACTCTCCATCACCCTCCATTACGCCTGAAAACTATCGAACAGCGACTTCACCACCAGGTGCCAACCGTCCACCAGGACAAACAGCAGAATCTTGAAGGGCAGCGATATCAAAGTTGGCGGCACCATCATCATCCCCATCGACATCATGGTACTGGCTATTATGAAGTCAATAATGACGAAGGGTAGAAAGAGCATGAAGCCCATCGTAAAGGCTGTTTTCAGTTCGCTGATCGCAAACGCGGGTACCACGGTCAGAAAAGCGACGTTCTCCGGCCCTTGCGGGGCCGGCGACTGGGTGATCTCCAGCATCAGGCCGAGATCTTGCTCCCTGGTCTGGCGGAGCATGAACGCCTTGAGCGGAGCCGCAGCGGTCTCGATGGCTTTCGCCTGTTCGAGTTCGCCGCGCATATAGGGCTGCAGCGCCGTATCGTTAATCTTTGTGAAGGTCGGGGACATGATTGCAAAGGTAAGGAATAGTGCCAGTCCCACGAGGACCTGGTTCGGTGGGAGCTGTTGGGAGCCAATTGCGGTGCGCAGGAAGCCCAGTACCACCACAATGCGGGTGAAGGCCGTCGTAAGCATTAAAATGGCCGGGGCGACGGACAGCACCGTGAGCATGAGCAGAATTTGTATGGTCTGAAGGCCTTCTTGCGGGCCCGTAGCCGGTTTGACCAGCGCCGGCAGTGGAATCGTTTCGGCATGGGCCGGCATGGCCGTTCCAACCGCCAGAGAGACCACCAGGACTGCGATCAAGGTCCAAGGCCGCGGCTTACTCATGGGGCCCGCTGCCGACCCGGGAGAGCAGCGAGCGCATCCGGTCGAGGTTTTGCCGGATCGCCGCTTCCACGGTTGCCGGGACGCCGGCGGCCCCTTCTTCAGGCGGTTGCTGCGCCATCAGATCTGCAGCCGCCTGCGGATCCTCAATCCGGTGCACCAGGGTTACGCCGTTGGTGGATGAGCCGAGCACCAGCACTTCCTGGCCGACGGTGACCAGAAGCAGGTGCCGATCCTTGCCAATTGGGACGCCTTCCAGGATCCGCATCCGGCGACCCCTGGTCTGTGTGACCTGCCACTTGCCCAAAAAACGGGTGGCCAGGTAGGTCACCCCGATCACGGCGATGCTTGCCAAAAGGAACGTAAGCAGTCCGGCCCCCCCGGACGGAGTGGGTGCAGCAGCGATCATTTCACCTTGCCCCCCGCTGCCGAGATCAGTTCGCTGATGCGCACACCAAAGTTTTCGCCGATTACGACGACCTCGCCGCGGGCCACCAGGCGGCCGTTGGCCAGCACGTCAACGGCCTCGCCGGCAAGGCGGTCAAGTTCCAGGACTGAACCCGGGGCCATGCTCAGGATATCCCGAATGCTCCGGCGAGTCTGGCCGAGATGCACAGCCACGTCGATTTCCACGCTGGCCAGCATGCCGATCGGACCAGGATCGGCATGCTTGAGACCAGGGGCCTCGTCCCCTGCCGGCTCAAGGTTGGGAAAGGCCGCCAGCTCCGGGTCTGCCTCCGGGCGAGTACCGCCGTGGGTAAATAACGCATCCAGCTCAGCCTGTGAGAGTCCGCCGGGCTTCATGGCACTTCGCTCCTTCATTCAGTCTTACTGCACCACAAGATCCGTGATATAGATGCCCTTGAACACATCGCCTAGCAGTGCCGCCAGCGGGCCGTTCAGGGCCTCGGCCAGTCTGTCCTTGCCCCTGGCGCCGGCCAAGTCCGCCGACGTGCGCTCGCGCAGTTGGCTGAGAATCATGGCCCGGATTTGCGGCTCCTTTTTCTTGGCCTCTTCCAGTGCCTTGACGTCCACGACCGCCAGGGCGATGGTGACGTCGATGTAACGCAGGCGGTCCTTATCGGCCAGGTCGGTCACGAAGTTCTTGAGCTTGAGGAATTCCAGGGGGGTGGTCTTTGCCACATCCTTGCTGGACGAAGTCTCGGCCACTGCCGCCGAACCTGAAGGCTTGAGGAACACATAGGCGCCGAGCCCGGCCACTCCGAGCGCCAGTACGAGAATCGATGCGACCAATGCGATTAGCAGACCCCGACTCATAGCAGACTCCTTTGTTATGGAAGAGGCTAATTAACGGCGGAGGTTGACCAGATCCTGTATCATCTCATCCGCAGCAGATATGATGCGGGTGTTCGCCTGGAAGCCACGTTGGGTCATGATCATGTTGGTAAACTCGGTGGAGAGGTCCACGTTGGACATTTCCAGGTTGCCGGAGACCAGGCGACCACGACCGCCCGTGCTGGGCCTGCCCACCTGCGGGGCGCCGGACGACGAGGACTCGGCGAAGGCACTGCCACCGACTTTCCGGAGGCCGCCGGCGTTGGCGAAGTCCGCCAGGGCCACCTGGGCCAAGTTCCGGCGGAATCCGTTGGAGAACACGCCGAACACGATGCCTGTGGAGTCGATGGAGACCGATTCAAGGGTGCCCAGGGGATAGCCGTCCACCTTGCGGACGAGCACGCTGCTCCCACTGGTGCCGGCAAATGCCTGGGTCACAGTCGTGAAGTCCAGGGTAATGGTCTGAGCCCCCGCGCCCGGTGCGGTCAGGCTGAGCGTTCCGGTCTGTCCGCTTTGCATGGTGCCGTCGGTGTTGAACACAAAGGAGGTGGTGCTGGTCGGCGTGACCGTTACGCCCGCCGGACCGGACACGGACCAGTCCCAGTTGTTGGTAGAAGTCTTGTTAAACTGGAGGTTGAGTGCGTGGGGATTGCCGAGGCTGTCGTAGGCCGTAAATGTGGTGGAGTACTCATCTACTGTCGGGTCTGCGGTGGCACCCGCGTCCAGGTTACCACCCACGGTGACTGAGCCGGTCTGCTTCGCCAATGACACGGCGCCCCGGATCATCTGGATATCAGTCAGACCCGAGCTGTTGGGGTTGACAATCTTGCCGTTGGCGTCGGCCTTCCATCCCTGCACGCGGGAACCGTTGGCGGGGTTGACCAGAAAACCCTCGGAATCCCAGTCAAAGTTGCCGGCCCGGGAGTAAACCGACGTACCGTCGGGGCCCTTGAGCACGAACAGGCCCTGACCCTCAATGGAGAGGTCCAGTTGGCGGCCGGTCATCTGGAGGCTGCCGGCGCCCATGTCCAGGTCGGTGCTGCCGATGCCGACACCGAGGCCGATCTGCTGCGGTGTCGTCTGGGCGGAGCCAGCGGACATGGTCTGGCTGAATACGTCCTGAAAGGTGACACGGCTGCTCTTGAAACCTGTGGTGTTGACGTTAGCGATGTTGTTGCCGATCACGTCCATGCGAACCTGGTGGCTCCGGATACCGGTAACGCCTGAGAATAATGCACGCATCGTTCATCCTCCTTTACTTGCCGGGCTTCGTCGCACGGATGATCTGATCGATGTTGATGTCGACGGCGCCAAGGGACAGAACTGGCTTGCCGTCCACCGTCTTGAGGGCTGAAATGATGCCGGCAGCGGTCTGCCCGTCCTCCTTGCGGTGGTAGGTCACGGCCTGGCCGACCAGGGAGAGTCCATAGGTCATTTGCGCCCACCTGGTCTGCTCCGTCATTTGCTCCAGGGCGCTGAATTGGGCCAACTGTGCCGCAAACTGGCGGTCATCGACCGGGCTCATGGGGTCCTGGTAACGCAGTTGGGTGATCAGAATCTGCAGGAAGTCCAACTTGCCGAGGCGGTCATGCTGACCGCTAACCGAGGGATTGGCCGCGGTCCCTGTAGCACTGGCACCACTGACCTGATCGATCGCCATGGTTCACGCTCCCTCCGTTCATGCCAGTGTATCGAGCAGTCCCGTTCGCTTGCGGGCGGGGGCGGATAGCCTTGCCGCTGGTGCCGCGGCCGCAAGGGCGCGGTTGCGGCGACGCTGCATGGGCAAATCTTGTGTCTGATCGGCGCGATCCCGGGGGGACCGTCCCTGGCTTGCGGTGCTCCCGTTGCTTACGTGGAACCCGGAGAGCGTAAGGCCCGCCTGGTCAAGGCCCTGGCGGAGCATTTCGCCCCGCTGCTCCAATGCCTGTTTGGCGTCAGGGGTGCTCACCTGCATCACGGTCGATACGTCACGCCCGCTGAGCTGAAGTTGGAGCCGCACCTCGCCCAGGTTTTCGGGGTGGAGGCGCAGTGTGACCGTGTAGCGCCCGTCCCTGGCATTGACTGCAGTGCGAGCGATGGCGTCCATGAGCCGGTCCACATCGATGGGGGTCTGGATTTTGGGAGGCGGTTCAGCGGGCTTCGCTTCTGCCCGACCAGCCTGATCGGGCCGTACCACAACTGCCAGCCCCGCCAGGTGCCCGTTCTCCGGTTCAGCGGAAGCAGCCTCGGATGCCGCTGTTTTCAGGGGGGTACGCTTTACCGGGGCCGCTGTGTGAATCACTTCAACGACGGCAGCCGGCGCCAACTCGACCAGCCATTCGCCTTGGGGCGCTGGCAGGCCCACCTTGACGGGAGTCTGGTCACGGAGCAAGGGTTGTCCGGTGACCTGCACCTCGCCAGAATCCTTGGGCAGGTCTGGGAATGGCCAGTTTGCCACTTGCTGCTCCCCGGGGACCGCCACCGGGTTGGGTGCAGCGCCGGCGGTCAACCGCTGGGAGATCAGCAGGCTCTCCACGTCGGCAGGGAGCGTGGGTTCCTGACCCGCGACCGGAGAGACTGGTGTGGCTACTGTCTGAGCCGATCTCTGGGGATTGTCGCCTGCGGCAGGCGGGTCCGGGAGAGGTGCGGGAATTCCCATGAACATGGCCAGCATGGCTGCGAAGGCCGCTCCTGTGACAGCGTCCTCGCCTTTGCGACCAGCAGTTGGGGCTGCGGTACCAGGTGCAGGAATCCCTGCACGCACAAGCGGGTTAACAAACATGTCAGCTTCTCCTATTCCTTGGCACCAGTCTTGCCAGCCGCAGGCTTCATGAGCTGTTTCATGATCTCGGCGCCCCGGGCCGGGTCCATGTACATGACAACGGCCCCCGCCTGCTCTTCATCCAGCAGCCGCAGCACCTGCACTGCCAAGTCCACCTCAAGCGCCTGCATGAGCGGCGCCGCCTTGTAAGGGGGCATGGCCGAGTACATGGCGGCGGCCTTCCCGACCGCATCGGCCTCGCTTCTTTGCTGTATCAGGCTGGCCAGCAGGGAAGAACCCCCCGCCTCATGGTCCT
>DAHVXO010000207.1 GCA_027356675.1 Symbiobacteriaceae bacterium
CAAGGGCCCCCGTCCAAGCGGTGGCCTTTTCCTTGATCTCTTCGCCACGGGTCCGTAGATGCAAAACGTAACTCAGAGCTTATCCGAAAACCCGTTGGACCTCTAAGCCTTGGGCCTAGCGTGGCCCCCGCCTGGGCGGGGGCCATTGCGCACACGCTCCGCAGTCGATCCCGCACATGGAACTCCCTGGGTTCACCGCCCTTCTCTGAGATTGACTTTGGAGCGGTACGGAAATCACAGGCGAATCACGTGGTCGAAGGGCTTGTTGGCCCCTGAGATTGCTGTTCTCGGCCTGAAACAAGCGTTTTGGCCCGGATAAAGCGAAAAACGGTGGCGCTCGGACCTGAGCGGCCTCGATTTCCGGAGATTCGCCGCTCGTTTGCGCACGTGGCCAGAGACTTACCTGGAAATCGGCGGCGAATTGCAGCGGGGCGGCGACTTGGTGTGATAATCCACCGGTGTCGCATGGCGGTCGGCTAGATTCCGAAAGCCTCGGCAGAGCGAAAACTGATCCAGGCACAGGCGAAGTGTAGCATTGCGGTATAGTTCTCCTGCTTCTTCTCCCATCGAACGAGAAGACGGCGGAAGCGGTTCATCCATGAGTTGTCAAGGCACAGGTGCTGCGGGTCTGCCGTACTGGGTTGCGGGCGCGCGATAGCGGTTGCGTTCAAGGTCGACTCCAGCATCTTCATGTCATGGCGATTGGCGCCGTCCACAGCAAGTCCCAGTGGAACCCCCCGACCATCAGTCAGCACGCTTCGCTTCGTTCCGGACTTCCCGCGGTCAGTCGGATTGGGACCCGTTCCTTTTCCCCCCAACGGCGCTTTGGTCATAGCGCCGTCCACCGCCTGCCAGGCCCATTCAATTCCTTTGGCCCCGTCATAGGCCTGAAGCCCAGCTTCCCAAAGACGTTTGAACACGCCTTGCTGCTGCCAGTACTGGAAGCGATCATGCACGGTGCTTGCGGCTCCAAGGTCCTTGGGCAGGGCCTTCCACTGGATTCCTGTTCGCAGGATGCGCGACGTATAGGCAGGTTCCTGCCGACGGTAGATGGGTTTTCGGGTAGGCTCTTAATGTCCAGGAACAGGCCGCAGATGGCTACAAATTTTATAGGTCGGTGGTCGGCGAAGGGGCGACCGTGATCTTACCAGCACGCACAGCTGCCCATCCTTCCAAACCAGAGGCCGTGCGTGCATGAACCCAAATCTCATCTTCGCCGCCCGCCAGCACGGTTGACAGGCCCTGCACGCTCGCAGGCAGGTTGCCTTTGCGAGCCGTCGCCGTCATCGTGGTGCCGCCGGGGAGGCAAGCGAATATTATGGACTGCTTCGAGGGTTGCTCCCGCAGGTTCACGCAGTCATCCTTTGGCAGATTGACGATGAGGGTGCTGCCGTCGTTGATGGGCGGCAGAGAATCCGCTGGGTAGCCGGACCCGGGGGTCAGTGGCGGTGTGCTGGTGCCAGGAGGCGCAGGCTCCTCAGATCGTCCGGGCGAGACTACCGGCTGCTTGCCGAAACGGGGAAGCCACTTCGGGGCCGTGCACCCGGAGAGGAGTACAGCGAGCGCCAGGAACAACCATCCAAACCTACGCACCATGAAAACGCACTCCTCGCTTGGTCGGACT
The DNA here is from genome assembly GCA_027356675.1 of Symbiobacteriaceae bacterium. The sequence continues at coordinate 1,625 of DAHVXO010000207.1, forward strand.
GTCTTGCGTGTGGCCACTTATATGATGACGTGGGGGACAGCCATCGAGTTCGGCTTTCACCGGCCGACACGTCGGCGTGCCTCTCGTAAACGGCTACGAAATCCAGAGCTCGCGACCGTTCTTAACCGGAGGGGTGTGCCCGCGTCCTGAGTCACCTTGGACTGGCGGGAGGGTAGTACACGAGTGGTTGGGGGGAACTGAATGCCTTCGGCGGTATCGCCTGCTGTCAGCCGTCGCGCTGCCAGGGCTGTTGGGCGGGCGGTCCCCGATGATACAAGAGGGGCCGAACCCCGCTCTGCATGCGGTGTTCAGCCCCTTTCGCAAGGCCTTCAGTCCTAGTATTGTCACATCCGGCCGGAAAGGGGATCCTACGCGGGAAAGTCCTACGACAAGAGGCAGTTATGCCTGAAAGATCTTGTCGATCGAGATGTGCAAACCGGGTAGCAATGGAGATGATAGTGCCGACCCGCAGGTGAACACGCGCCACGTCTCCAGTCCGCCGGGGGTCTCAACCAAGACCTCCACGCTCATGTCCGCAGGATCTACCACCCAGTACTCTCGGATACCATACCTTGCGTACAATTCTCGCTTGGCCACACGGTCCCGGCTGGCCGTCGTCGGGGACAGGATCTCTACGACAAGGTCAGGAGCGCCGAGCACTCCACCTGCCGGATCGATTATGGCCTGCCGCTCCTTGACGACAAACAACAGGTCGGGCTGGACGACATTCTCCTGGGAAAGAATAACGTCTGTCGGAGCGGGCAGCACCTGGCCGAGAGACCCCGCCTCTACAAACGTCCCAACCATCAAGATCAGGCGCAATAGGATGCTCTGGTGACGGGTGTTGGGGGCCGGTGTCACAAGTAACTCCCCCTCAATCACCTCGTACCGCTTGTCCTCAGGCATGAGTCGATAATCCTCGAATGTGAACCGCGGCCCAGGTTGAGACATTGGCGGTCCCTCCCCCCAGGTGTCTGCCTTTAGTATAAGGAATGCGCTCCAAGCAGTCAAAGGCCCCGGCGAGCTTGCTTGCGTGGTCGATGATCAGAGTCTGCCCAACGGTCCTCCCGTTACAGGAGCAACGACCGCGTCAGTTGCCGCCCTCGTCCGCACTCGGCCATGCGTCACGGACATCGTCCGGAATCTCCGTAGGAATGCGCTCTGCCCACTTTCGCGCGCCCGGCCAAAACGACGCACAGGTCGTCGTCTGCCCAACCAGGACCCCCCTTTGCCAAGGCCAACGCTTCAGCCACCGCACGACGAGCGTCACACACGCACCGCCCTGATTGTCCTACCCGTTCATGACAAACTGCAGCGCCTTCTGCAGGCTCTGGTCGAAGGCGGGCGGGAAGACATGCCCCATGTCCGGGTGGACCTCCAGTTCGCACGGGAGGCCGTGCTCGTGCATCATGGCGGCCACCGCCTTGCTCACTTCATGGCAACCCTTGTCCTTCCCGCCGATCACGATGTACCCGCGCATCCCTTGCGGCTGCCGCTCCGCCAGCACCTGGCGCAGCTCTTCCACATTGGGCAGATAGGGGCCCACGGCGACAAACCCCCGCGCCGCGATGGCGCCGCTCAAGGCCAGCCAGACCGCCAGCCCGCCACCCATGGAAAAACCGCCCACCACTGTACGTGTGGAATCAACGGGCGCCTGGGCGCAGACCTCGGCATGGTGCTGCCGCACCTCCCTGACGCTCCAATCACGGTCATTCCAGACATAGGCGTCAGGCCCGGAAACCTGGGAGGACTGGGGTAACAGGACATGCCACCCGTCGGAGCTGGCCGGACGCCAGTACTCGGCTGACGTTTGGGCGTTGCCGTTGTTGCCGTGGAGGGCCACCAGCAGGGGAGCGGGTTGCTGCCCGTCGGGTTCCAGTGTCAGGCGCATGGGTACCGCCTTGGCCTGTGCCTCATCACTGCGCTCCTGGCAGACGGACAGGAGGCGTTCGAACTCGGGCAGGCCCTGCAGGGGGGCCAGATCGGAATCCGAACGGAGCATGGACACGGGATACCAGAAGCCTGCCACCACGGCTTCACCGAGGAGCCGCAGGGCCTGGCCGATGTCGCCCACCCGGCTTGTCAGGCAGACCCGCCAGTAGTAGGTGTGCTTTGCCTCCGCCGGGAAATGGGGAGCCTCCCGGTTCACCAGATCCAGGGCCTCCTGGTAGTGGCCATCCTCATACCACTCGAATACGTTTGCCCGTAACTCTGCAAATGACATACTCATAACTGGCAGCTCCTGTCTTCTCTACACTTACGACCGGACCGGGGTCACTGGCGCGATCTGGTAGATCACCTGTGGCACACTCTGTATCTGCAGCGCAACGTAGCCGCTCTCTGGCGGAAGCGGACCGAAGCCTTGCCAGGGTGGCACCGGGACGTGGTCCAGAGCCAGGCCAGACGCCCCGAAATGCTTCCCGGTCCGCAGGTCCAGGATCTCCATGCTGGCACCCCGCGGGAAGCCAATCAGGTCACGTATTCCCAGGACCTGGTTGCGACGCCAGAAGGGAGTCAGCCCGAGTGCAGCGGTCGCGTCCTGGTAGCCAGCGGGCCGATAGCGGTACAGCCCATCGTTGCGATCAAGCACCAGTGCACAGCCGTCCCAGCCGGTCATGCGGCCCGTATCTCCGGGCGGCGAGAGCGTGAGCATGTCACCGCCAGGGCGGACCTGCAGGACCACTACACGCGCCACAATATCCTGCGGCGGGACGCTTCGATCCGAAGGCCCATCCAGTTGCCAGGACTTCAGGACGTCACGGGGAAGCCATCCACCTGTCCTCTCATTATACTTCTTTCAAAGACTCCACAATCGGCGAAATTGCCAAACGGACTGGCCGCATCAGATGCCCGGTGGTTCCCTCACTCGCCTCGCGTCTGTAATGGTACTGGCCGCCACGCTGGCTGGCTGCACCCGGATGCGTGTTCGGCGGCGGTGCCAGCCAGGACGCCGGTCGTTCAGTGCCTGAGAGCTCCCCGGCAACTCGGTGCAGTACGTGGTGTGGTCGCCTCGAGGGGATCTCCTCAGGCCATTGCGGGTGAGCATCCGAACGGTCACGCGATCCCCCACACCCGCCGCGCTCAAGGTAAACCAGGGGGTGTACCTCGTGATGGGCGCATCGAGTTCGAGCGCCTTCACTGCGACCAATCGCATGGTCTGCAAGGCTGTCGAGAGCTAGATTACGGAGCCCATGCGAAACATCGTCCTTGGCGTCACGGGAATCCCGCCGTCCGCGACGCTGGTCACGCCGAATCCACTGGCATACATGACTTCGCGTTAATGGAGGACGGCGATTGCCAGACCGGGAATCCGTTGGATCTCCATGCTCGTCCCTGCTGGGCGAGCGCCTCGGTCGACGTCGTGGCGAGGTTCTGCTGGGTGACGACGAGCGTCGGGCCCGTGTCGAGCCGGACGATGTAGCGGGTGT
>DAHVXO010000210.1 GCA_027356675.1 Symbiobacteriaceae bacterium
GGGTCAGGTCGTAGCCGTTGGTGGTCATTCCCGAGGCGTGGGTCAGGCCCCGCGCCCGGGCCACCTCCATGAGGCGCCGCCCCAGCGAGAGAGCCACCTCGGCGGCGTGCAGGGGTTCCCCGCCAAACCACTCCACGTAGAGGTGGTCATACTTGTGGGAGTTGGCATCGACCCACTGCACCAGGCTATCCTGCACCTCCGGGCGCATCTCATGCCGCTTGAACTGCTCGTAGCAGTAGACGCAGCAGAAGTTACACTCCTCGGTGGGCAGCAGGATCAAGTGGAGCGTATGGCCATGGTGGATGCGATTGTCGACGCATGACTGGAGAATACCGGTTTCATCTACCTCTGCCGGGACCAGGAAACCGCCCTGGGCCAGATCGACCAGGATGCCATCCAGGGGTCCTTGGGTGACCGTCCCCCTGGCCAGGGCCCGGCGTACCTCCTTGGCATACTCGCCGGGGACGCTCCCGATGGCGCCGGAGGCGCTGTTATATACCAATAGCGTCCCATCGGGACCCTTCGTGCGTGCGGTAAAGCGCGAGGCCTTCCAATCGGAACTCACTGAGCTGATCGCTCCCTCGGTATGGGCGTAGGTCTAACCCAAACTTTATTCGGTATGCGCCATTCTTGTCCTGCGGGCTGGAGAAAGTCCCAATCCTCTGGATTGCAGGGCTTGTGCGAGCCTATTCCCGCACATCCGCCACCTGGCCCCCGGTGATGCGAACCAACTCTGCCGGTGTGGTGGGGAAGACTGCATTCGGTGTCCCCGCCGCCGCCCAGATGTCGGCAAACTGCAGCAGGTCCTGGTCGATCAGGACCCGCAGGGCAGAGGTATGCCCAACCGGCGGGATACCGCCGATGGGGAAGCCCGTGGTGCGCTTGACCGTATCCCCGTCCGGCCGGTGGAGCTTGCCCCCCAACAACGCACCCGCTTTCGTCGTCGACACCCGGTTCGTGCCCGAGGCGATAATCAGCACAGGCTGCTCGTCCACCATGAAAACAAGGCTCTTGGCAATTTGTGCGACGGTCGTGCCGACGGCTGCGGCTGCCTCCGCCGACGTACGGGTGCTGTCCTGCAACTCCACCACTCGGCCCCGGGCGCCCAGGGCCGACAGGACCGACTGGACTCTCTCTGCATTGGGGTGCACAGCGTTACTCCTCCTGCTTGCTACGGACGGGCGTAGATCAGCTTCAGCAAATCCCCCATCACCCGCTCCGTCCGTTCGATTGTGAGGCCAGCCAATCGGACGTTCTCCACCGTCCGCCGGTTGATGTGGGTCCCGACGACCCAGACTGCCAGGGGGTCTACCAGGTCCATGAGCGGGCCGACCACGGGCCGGTCGAGCCGCATGTGTTCAAGCAGCATGATCCGCCCCCCAGGCTTGCAGACCCGCCGCGCCTCACGCAGCCCCAGCACAGGGTCCGGCACCGTGCAAAAAACACAGGTCGCAAGCACCGTGTCGAAGCTGGCGTCCGGAAAGGTCATGCGTTGGGCATCCATCTCCAGCAGCGTCACCGGCACCCGGCAGGGTTTGAGACGCGCCTTCGCCAGCATCCGGGGGCTCAGGTCGATGCCCACCAGTTCCTGCGTGATCGCCGGGTCATAAAGCCCGAGGTTCTTGCCCGTGCCGATCCCGATCTCCAGGACCCGCCCCGTCGCCTGACCCACCATCTGAATCCGCCAGGGATCCGGCACCATCCGATCCATGGCGTCGTAGATCAGGGCGTTCCGGTTATACTTGCGCCGCACCGAAGCCGTGTACTTCTCGTTGATCATTGCCATCACCCTCCCCTTCACTTTAGAAGAGATTCGCCACAACTGCGGATTTCCTTTTGACCGCAGAGCGATGTTCCCGGGGCCACCATCTCCCACCAGAAGCTTGCGCGGCGTACCGATTTCGAATGCCACCGATTCGGTCTAGTTATTTCAAGAGGTCGTTGACACCAAAGTGCTATCAGGGCTATACTGGAAAAGTCGTTTAACGCCGCTAAATAATAACGTAGTTAAATATTATTCGACCAGTGAAGGGGCAAGGACCGTGATTGAACAGGCGTGGCTGGCGACTTACCTTGATAGTCTTGCGGAGACGACCGGGCGCATCATCCGCTACGTGCACATTCGCCTGGGCGAGGACGGTGGGCTCTCTCCGAGTCAGCACTTCCTGCTCTATCTGCTCCATGTCGGTGGTTCCCGCACGGTCTCGGACCTCGCGGCACACCTGGGCATGACGGCCGCCGGCGCCACCGGGCTGATCGACCGGATGGTCAAGGCGAATCTGGTAGAGCGCTGCCGTGACGAGTCAGACCGCCGCGTCGTCTGGGTAAAGCTTGGGACGGCGGGTGCGGAGCGCCTCGCCGAGACCCAGCGCCAGCGGCGCAAGATCATGGCAGAGATCTACGGCGTCCTTGACCGCACGGAGGTCGCCACGCTGGTCGACCTGCACCTGAAGATTGCCGCGGCAATCCCCGCGACGGTAGGCCCCTGTAATAGAGAGGAAGTCAAAGCGAATGGATAAGCGGACCAAGGTTTGGGTAACGGCTGGCTTGATGGTAGGACTGCTGGTCTCCGCCCTCGACATGACCATCGTCGACACCGCCTTCCCGCGGATGATCGCGGACTTGCACGGTGAATCGATCTTCACGTGGGTGATCACCGTCTACATGCTGGCGCAGACTGCCATCGTGCCCGTGGTGGGCAAGCTGGCCGACATCTACGGCCGCAAGATCTTTTACATGCTCGGCATGGTGCTCTTCCTGATCGGCTCGATGCTCAGCGGCGCCTCGCAGAGCATGACCCAGCTGATCGCCTTCCGCGGCCTGCAGGGCATCGGGGGCGGCATGCTGGCCCCCATCGCCTTCACCATCATCGGCGACCTCTTCCCCGGCGAGCAGCGCGCCAAGATGCAGGGCCTCTTCGGCGGCGTCTTCGGTCTCGCGTCCATCATGGGCCCGAAGCTCGGCGGCTGGATCACCCACAACTTCTCCTGGCGTTGGATCTTCTACATCAACGCCCCGGTCGGCATCGTGGCCATCGCCATCATGTTTCTCGCCTATAAGGAATCCCGCGGCGAGCGCCGCCCGATTGACTGGATCGGTTCGGTCACCGTGGTCCTCGGCATCGTGCTCTTCCTGCTGGAGCTGGCGCAGGGCGGCACCGCCTGGGCCTGGCTCTCCTGGCAGTCCTTCGCCATCACCGCCGGTGCGGTCGTCTCGCTCGGGGTCTTCGTCTATGTCGAGCTCCGGGTGCCCGAGCCGGTCCTGGACTTCGCGCTCTTCAAGAACCGGACGTTCGCCGTGATGACCCTGATCTCGATCCTCACGGGTGCCGGCATGTTCGGCGCCTTGGTCTACATCCCCTGGTTCATTCAAGGCGTCGTCGGGGTCAACCCGAGCCAGGCCGGCAACGTCATGACGCCCATGATGATGACCGTCGTCATCTTCTCGATCCTCTCCGGGCGGATGGTCATCAAGTTCCCCTACCGGTACATGATCTCGGCCGGCTTTGTCATCATGGCCGCCGCCTTTCTGTTCATGACCCGTTGGACGATCGATACCACCCAGTTCCAGGCAACGCTGACCTCGATGCTCCTGGGTGTCGGGCTGGGCCTGCTGATGCCGATCTTGACCCTGGCGATGCAAAATGCCTTCCCAGGGACCAGGCGCGGCGTGGTCACTTCCGCTGCGACCTTCTTTCGCCAGATGGGCTCCACGATCGGCGTCACCCTCTTCGGTGCGGTCTTCAACCACCAGATGGCCAGCCAGTTCCAGGTCAAGGTGGCCCCGCAGATGGTCCAGCTCCAGCCCATGCTCGCCAAGCTGCCAACCCAGGCCCAGGAGTTCTTCCGCCAGGTGGCCGAGAGCCCGCAGATGCTGATCCGTCTGCTCCTGAGCCAGGATGCCCAGGCGGCCATCCCGGCGCCCATCCGCCCCAGTCTCCTTGCCGGAATCAAGGGGATGATGGTCGACTCCATGCAGACGGTCTTCTGGGGAGCCTTGAGCGTCGTGGTGATCGGTTTCGTGGTCGTCCAGTTCCTCGGGAACACCAACCTGCGCCAGCAGGCCGCCGAGCAAGGCGTCGAGGCTGTGGTCGAGTCCCCGATCATCGCAGACTAGTTGTACAGCCGGCATGGCGCCCTCCTGGAATTGTTCCGGCGTGGGCGCTTCTGTTGCACCGGACTCTGTTGATCTGGTAATGTATTGTCCATATCAGAACGCGATTGACCTGCTTGCGGGAACGGCAGGCCGACGGTCAAGATGGGGAGGTTCCGGATCGTGAAAGTTAGGAAGAAGCGTTCAACCGTGGGGCCCATGATTGCGATCGGCATCGGTGCGGCTGTCCTGGTGGGGCTCTTTGGCTATGCGGTCTATCAGGGGAACGGCAAGGCTGCCAAGCCCACGGAGAAGACGGAGCAGAACGATCCGAACTGCTGGCATTCGCCGGTCAAGCTCAACATGGATGGACTGGAGCGTGCCTCCTGTACGTCCAATCAGCACGTGGCCGACGGCACCAAGGTCCTGTACGAGACCGATCCGCCGACCTCCGGGCAGCATTACGGCGCCTGGCTGCCGCCTGGATTCTACACCACCCCCCAGACGTCCGAGCGTCTGGTCCATGACCTGGAGCACGGCAATATCGTGATCTACTACAACAAGGCGCGCCTCTCGGACGCCGACATGGCGGAGCTGAAGGCGCTGACCAGTCGATTCGCCAAGGATTTTGAGGGAGTGCTCGCCGTGCCGCGCGCGGACGCCACGAATCCTGTGATTGTAACGGCCTGGGAGACGACGCTCCGGCTTCAGACCTACGACAAGGCCAAGGTCGAGCAGTTCGTCGACGCCTTCCGTGGGCGTGGTCCCGAGAGGCTGGTGCGCTAGCCATGGACATCCGCATACTCAAAACAGTGGACGAGATCCGCCCCTGCGAGGAGTTGCAGGTGGCGATCTGGCACATGCCGGACGCACAGGACGCCGTGCCGGCCCATCAGCTTTTCACGGCGGCCAAGTATGGCGGAATGGTATTGGGTGCCTTTGACGGCGACCGCTTGATCGGTCTGGCCTACGGCTTCGTCGGGCTGTACCGGGGGCGGCCCATTCTGTGCTCGCACATGAACGGGGTGCTCCCCGAGTACCGGGGTCAGGGCATAGGCTATGCCCTCAAGGTTCAGCAGCGGCTTGCTGCCCTGGAGCGGGGGCTGGAGGCCATGCACTGGACCTACGACCCGATGGAATTGGTCAACGGCAACCTGAACATCCGGCGGCTTGGCGGCACCTCCCGGCTGTATGAGCCGAATCTCTACGGCACCATGTCGGATGGACTCAACGCGGGTCTGCCCACCGATCGGCTGGTGGTGGAGTGGGACCTGACCGCTGCCCGCGTGCACCAGGCGCTCATGAGCGGGGCAGCCCCGGCGCCCGAGCGCGCCGAGTGCTTCGCTTACGACGGGACGACGCTGCCAGCCGGCGGGCAGGCCCTGGCGCTCACGCTGCCAAAGCAGTTCCAGCAGATCAAGCGCACAGACCCACGGGAGGCGCTGCGGTGGCGTCTGGCGGCTCGCCGGGCCTTTGTGGAGGCCTTTGCGGCAGGCTACCGGCTGACGGGTGCCGACGCCGACGGCTACATCTTCACGCGCGAACCCTGACACCGGTCCGACCCGCCCCCACCGAACAAGGAGGACCTGCAGTGAAACTGGAGCACGTCACCCTTCATGTGATGCACATGCCGCTCAAGCAGCCGTTCACCACCAGCTTCGGCACCGAGACCGTGCGTGAGTTTATCCTGGTTGAGGTGCAAGCCGGTGGCGTGACCGGCTGGGGCGAGGTCGTCACCATGGCGGCTCCGCTCTACAACTACGAGACCACCGGGACCGCCTTGCATGTGCTGGAGGACTTCCTGATTCCCTTGACGCTGGGTAAGGAGTTCGCCCATCCGGATGACCTCTACGGCGCCTTTGGCCACATCCGCGGCCACTACATGGCCAAGGCTGGGCTGAGCAACGCCTGCTGGGACGCCTGGGCGAAGGGTCAGGGCATCACGCTTTCAAAGGCCCTGGGCGGGGTCCGTGAGCGGATTCCTGTGGGCGTCAGCGTAGGCATTCAGGCGACGGTGGCGGGGACGATCAAGACCTGCGAGGACTTTGCCGCTCAGGGTTATCACCGAATCAAGGTGAAGATTCGTCCAGGTTGGGACGAGCAGATGCTGCGCCCACTGCGTGCGGCGTTGGGATCGGTGCCGGTCATGGCCGACGCCAACTCGGCGTATTCCCTGGCGGACTTGCCGCTATTGGAACGGCTGGATGACCTGGGCCTGATGATGATTGAGCAACCGTTGGCCGAGGATGATATCATCGACCACGCCCGGCTGCAGCAACGGCTGAAGACGCCGATCTGTCTGGATGAGTCGATCCTGACGCCCGAGGATGCCCGCAAGGCGCTGGAGTTGGGCTCCTGCCGGATCATCAACGTAAAGGTGGGACGCATCGGCGGCCACACGCACATGCGGGTTCTGCACGACCTGTGCGTCGGCCGGGGTGTGCCGCCCTGGTGCGGCGGGAT
>DAHVXO010000216.1 GCA_027356675.1 Symbiobacteriaceae bacterium
GACGCGACCGGCGGGAGGAATGCGCCTTGCCACCCATCGAACTCGGTGACCACCTGACGCTGCAAGATGTGATTGCTGTGGCTCGAGGACGTGTGGAGGTATCACTGCCCAGTGGGGCGCGGGAAGCGGTCCGCCGCTCACGCGCTGTGGTTGATGAACTTGTGGCCTCCCATCGCGCCGTCTACGGCATCACGACCGGGTTTGGCAAGTTCAGCGACGTCATCATCTCTCCCGATGAGACCGAACTACTCCAGCGCAACCTGATCATGAGCCATTCCTGCGCGGTCGGGAACCCCCTGGATGAAGAGACGACGCGGGCTATGATGCTCCTGCGGGCCCACGCACTTGCGCGCGGCTATTCGGGCATCCGGCTGGAGACGTTGGACCTTCTGGTGGACATGCTAAACCGGGGAGTGCACCCCGTTGTACCTGAACAAGGTTCACTGGGCGCCAGCGGCGACCTGGCCCCGCTCGCCCACATGGCGCTGCCGCTGCTGGGTCTGGGCGAGGCCTATTTCCACGGCCAGCGTCTGCCGGGGCGCGAAGCGCTAAACCGCGCCGGGCTCAAGCCTGTGCAACTCTCCAGCAAGGAAGGCCTGGCCCTGATCAACGGGACGCAGGCGATGACGGGGATTGGCTCGCTTACGCTGTACGACGGCCTTACCTTGATCAAGGTCGCCGATATCGCCTCGGCACTGACCGGCGAGGCCCTCGGCGCGATTCCCACCGCCTGGGATGACCGGATTCAGGTGTTGCGACTTCACCCCGGCCAGCGCAAGGCCGCGGCCAATCTGCGCAAGCTAGTCCATGGCAGCGCACTGACGACCGAACCGGGCCAAGTGCGGACCCAGGACCCCTATACCTTGCGGTGCATCCCGCAGGTGCACGGTGCCAGCCGCTTTGCCGTCGACCACGTGGCGGCGATCGTGGGCTGGGAGATCAACGCCGTGACGGACAATCCGCTCATCTTTCCGGATGACCACGATGTGATCTCCGGCGGGAACTTCCACGGTCAACCCGTTGCCCTGGCCATGGACTATCTCGGCATCGCTCTCTCCGAACTGGCGAATATCTCGGAGCGCCGGATCGAGCGGTTGGTCAACCCGCAACTCTCCGGGCTGCCGGCCTTCCTCACGGTCAACGGCGGGCTGAACTCCGGTCTGATGATCCCGCAGTATACCGCGGCCTCCCTGGTCAGTGAGAACAAGGTCCTGGCGCACCCGGCTTCCGTAGACTCAATTCCGTCCAGTGCCAACCAGGAAGACCATGTGAGCATGGGCACCACAGCGGCCCGCAAGGCCCGCAAGATCGCCCTCAACGTCTCACGGGTTCTGGCGATTGAGCTGATGTGCGCGGCCCAGGGGCTGGAGTTCGCGGACGCCAAGGGTCTCGGAGCGGGCTCGCGCGCTGCCTATAAGGCGATTCGTGAGCGTGTTCCCGCGCTCGAAGAAGACCGCATTCTCGCCCCCGACATCGAGGAGCTGGCGGACCTTGTGCGCAGCGGCCGGCTGGTCGCCGCGGTGGAGGCGGCAGTGGGTTCGCTAGACTAAAAGCGGGCGCCCGCCAGGATTATCAGGGATAATAGAGCTGCAGGCCCAGGAGCCGGTCTCCCGGCCGCACCCCGCCTGAACCTACGCCCTCCAGGGTGAGGGTGACGCCCTCGTTGGTGAACGTCTCCACCGCCGCAAGAACGATGTCACCGCCGTTGAGGCGCATGGGGAGGGTCTCCCGGGCACCGAGGGGGCCGAAGACAACCCGGGTCCGCACAGTGACGGGCTCCCGCGGATGGAAGTCGTCGCCGTCCACAGCGAAGACTCGCAGTTCAAGCGCCCGCTTCTGATGCCCGTGCAAGGCATGAAACTCATCACAGAAGGCCTCATGGTTGGCACAACCACCGGCTACGAACCGGCGGCCCAGGGTGGTTAGTTCGTGAAGGGCCGTCCATTGGGCTTCAACGAACCGCCGTTGCCAGTCGATCTGTGCACGTGCCCGCTTACCGCCGGCCAGGACCTCCAGACCGAACTGGACGACTTCAGCGGCGTACGTGGCCACCGGCAGCGAGACGCATACGGGGCCACCTGGATGAAAAGTGAACTCAGACAGAATCACCCGGTCACCCCGGTGCACCACGGAGAAGTCATGGGGCCGGCTGCGCGCTCCCGCAAGCATGCACCCGTGGAAGAAGAGGCACGATTTGTGCTCGGGGTCTACATAGTGGTCCTCGAACACCGTTCGCAGCAGGGCCACGGCAGATTGAACCGTGGAGAACTCGCCGTACCCGAAGGCCTGGATCAGATGGTCACCCAGGTGCAGCCGCAAGAGCCCCGGCGACCGCCTGACCGCGTGTCCCTCTATCATGGCACCTCACCCTCTCCTGGCTGTTTTTGCCCTGCCTGATGGCGAAAACACGAAAGGGAGCCTTCCTTGGATGAAGATCCCCTCCAAGTAATTCAACATTAACGATGACTAGAGTAATCTCCTGCCCTTGACTGTGCTACCTCTGAACATTTTGGTACTGGAGGAGTTGCCGTGGCCCATCCGGTCCGCGCCCCACGAGGGTCTACACTCAGCTGCAAGGGATGGCAACAGGAAGCCGCCCTGCGCATGCTTATGAACAACCTGGACCCCGAAGTCGCAGAGCGTCCGGAAGACCTGGTTGTGTACGGCGGCAGCGGCAAGGCCGCCCGGTCGTGGGAGGCCTACGAGGCCATCGTCAAGGCTCTGCGGGAGTTGGAGGATGACGAGACGCTGCTGGTGCAATCCGGCAAACCGGTCGCTGTCTTTCGGACCCACCCCTTGAGTCCGAGGGTCTTGATCGCGAACTCCAACCTTGTGCCGCACTGGGGCACGTGGGCGAAGTTTCGCGAGCTGGAGCAGAAGGGCCTCATCATGTACGGGCAGATGACAGCCGGTTCATGGATTTATATCGGGACGCAAGGAATCCTGCAGGGCACTTACGAAACCTTTGCGGAAGCGGCGCGCCAGCGGTTCGGCGGTTCCCTCAAGGGCCGTCTGGTCCTGACGGCGGGCCTTGGTGGCATGGGTGGTGCGCAGCCCCTTGCCGTCACCATGAACGAAGGCGTCGCGATCGTCGTCGAAGTAGATGAGACCCGCATCCGGCGGCGGATTGAGCATCGCTACCTCGATTGCATGGCCACGACGATCACCGAGGCCATCACGTTAGCTCAGCGGGCTCAGGCGGCGGGGCAGCCGCTCTCCATCGGGTTGCTGGGGAACGCAGCGGAGATTTTTCCCGAGTTCGTCCGGCGCGGTCTGATTCCCGATGCCGTGACCGATCAGACCAGTGCCCACGATCCCCTGAACGGCTACGTCCCCATCGGGTTTCCGGTGGCCGAGGCGGCGGACCTGCGCAAGGGGGATCCCGATACATATATCCGGCGGGCCAAGGAGAGCATCGTCCAGCATGTGCAAGCCATGCTGGACCTCCAGAAGGCCGGAGCGCTTGTCTTTGACTACGGCAACAACATCCGTCAGGTGGCATTCGAAGAAGGGCTCGCCGAGGCCTTCGCCTTCCCGGGTTTCGTGCCGGCGTTCATCCGGCCGCTATTCTGCGAAGGTAAGGGCCCGTTTCGCTGGGCAGCGCTCTCCGGCGACCCGGCGGATATCCACCGGACCGATGAGGCCATCAAGGCACTCTTCCCGCACGATGCCTCCCTGCACAGGTGGCTGAACATGGCGCGGGAGAAGGTCCATTTCCAGGGACTGCCCGCGCGCATCTGCTGGCTGGGGTACGGCGAGCGGGTGAAGGCCGGGATCAAGTTTAATGAACTGGTTCGCACCGGGCAGGTCCAAGCCCCCATCGTCATCGGGCGGGACCACCTGGACGCCGGCTCAGTTGCCAGCCCCAACCGGGAGACGGAAGGCATGAAGGACGGGTCGGACGCCATTGCCGACTGGCCCCTGCTGAACGCCATGGTCAACACGGCCGCCGGTGCCTCCTGGGTGAGTATCCACCACGGCGGCGGCGTCGGCATCGGTTACAGCGTGCATGCCGGCATGGTCGTCGTTGCCGATGGCACTGAGGCCGCTGAAGCCCGCCTGTCGCGGGTGCTCACGACCGATCCCGGCATGGGCGTCGTCCGGCACGTGGATGCCGGCTATGACCGTGCCATCACGGTCGCGAAGGAGCGGGGCATCCAAATCCCCATGATGGAGTAATGGACCAACTGCTCGCGGTCGAGGAGCAGTTCTTCTGCGATTGGTTCCAGTTCTAGGAGGTAGATGACGGTGGAGCGCAGTGCCGTAGTGGAGTGTATTCCGAATTTTAGCGAAGGACGGCGTCCTGAGGTCCTTGAGGCCATTGTGGCGGCTATAATAAGCTGTGGCGTGAAGGTGCTTTCGGTTTCGCCCGATACCGACCATAACCGAACCGTCGTGACGTTTGTCGGCGGGCCGGAGGCGGTCGCGCGCGCCGCCATCCTGGGTGCCGACGTCGCCAGCCGTCTGATTGACCTCACGCAGCATCGGGGAAACCATCCCCGTATGGGTGCAGTGGACGTGATACCGTTCGTGCCCATCTCCGGGTGCGACATGAAGGACTGCGTGGCAATCGCCAAGCAGGTGGGGCACGAGATTGGCAATTCACTGGGGATCCCGGTCTTCCTGTATGAGGACGCTGCCACCCGCCCCGACCGGCGCAACCTGGCCGATGTGCGGCGTGGGGAGTTCGAGGGTCTGCGCGACCGCATTGGCACGGACCCAGACCGCACCCCGGACTTCGGGCCGAACCGGATCCACCCGACGGCCGGCTGCGTGGCAGTCGGCGCCCGGATGCCTCTCATCGCCTTCAACGTGAACCTTGGCACTGCCGACCTCGAGATCGCAAAGAAGATCGCCAAGGCCGTGCGAGGCTCCAGTGGCGGCCTGGTGGGCTGCAAGGCGCTGGGCATTGCGCTGGCTGAACGGAATCAGGTGCAGGTTTCCATGAATATGGTCAACCATAAGGACACACCGCTGCACCGGGCCTTTGAACTGATCCGCCTCGAAGCCGAGCGGTATGGCGTGCCGATTGTCGGTTCCGAAGTTATCGGGTTGATTCCCCTGGAAGCCCTGGTGAGCGTCGCTCGCCACTACCTGCGGTTCGAGGCTTTCAAGTCTGACCAGGTGCTGGAACAGCGCCTTATGGAGTGATGTCGGTGGAACCCCGCCCGCATACGCAACTGGTGTCCGACCCGCGCCCGCCCGAATTGTTGACCCCTGAGGTTGACCTCTTGATTTTCAACGCGGGTGAGCTCGTGACCATGGCTGGCGGCCCCCGTCGAGGCGGCCAGATGAAGGATCTCAAGGTGATCAAGGCTGGTGCCCTCGCCGCCTACCAGGGCGAAATCGTGGACGTGGGTACCACGGAGGAAGTCCTGGCGCGGGTGCAGACAGGCCCGACGACCCGCATGCTGGACGCTCGCGGCCGGGCCGTAGTGCCCGGATTCGTGGACTCGCACACCCACCTCTGCTTTGCCGGCGACAGGGCCGATGAGTTCGCCCGCCGTCTCCAGGGCGCCACCTACCAGGAGATTGCCGCGGCCGGCGGTGGCATTCTTTCCACCGTGCGGGCTACCCGGCAGGCCACAGAGCTGGCGCTGGTGGATGCCGGGCTCAAGCGGCTCGACGCCTTGGCCCTCACGGGCACCACTACCGTAGAGATCAAGTCGGGTTACGGCCTGACCACCGCCGATGAACTCAAGCAACTGCGGGCCATTCGGCTGATGGCCGAGCGCCACTCCCTGGATATCGTCGCCACGTTCATGGGAGCCCATGAACTGCCGCCAGAGTATGGCAGCGACCGAGCGGCGTATGTTGACACGATCATCAGCGAAATGCTCCCGCTGGTCGTCGCGGAGCAGACGCAAGATCGCCCGCTCGCCCTCTTCTGCGATGTTTTCACGGAGAAGGGTGTCTTCAGCGTGGCACAGTCCCGGCAGATCCTGCTGCGGGCGAAGCAACTGGGACTGGGCGTGAAGGTTCATGCCGACGAGCTTTCTGACCTGGGCGGGGCCGCGCTGGCCGCTGAAGTGGGTGCGATCAGCGCCGATCATCTGCTCTTTGCGTCAGAGACCGGCCTGGCGGCCATGGCAGCAGCCGGGACCGTGGCGGTCTGCCTGCCGGGCACGGCTTTCTGCCTGATGAACGTCCCCTATGCCAACGCCCGCAAGATGATTGACCTGGGGTGCACGGTCGCGCTGGCCAGTGACTTCAACCCGGGGTCATGCCCGGCCTATTCCCTGCCATTTATCATGACCCTCGCTTGTCTGCACATGAAGCTCGACCCCAGCGAGGCCCTCGCGGCGGCTACCATCAACGGTGCCGCGGCCATCGGGTTAAGCCATCGAGTAGGCAGTCTCGAGCCGGGTAAGTCGGCCGATGTGGTCATTCTGGACGCGCCAAGCCACCGCCACATCCCCTATCGGATGGGCCAGGGGCTAGTCGCCTCCGTACTGAAGCGGGGTCGCCTGCTCGTGGATGAGGGGCGGCTCTTGAGGAGGTTCGTCTGATGCAGACAGCGGAACAGACCCTGCGCGATTTTTGCTCGCAACTGGCGGCTGGTACACCGGCACCCGGCGGGGGCGCGGCGGCCGCCGTGACAGGCGCCATGGGGGCCGCTCTGGTGTCCATGGTGGCGGGGCTCACGGTAGGGCGTGAGAAGTATGCCGCTGCCCATGCGGAGATGCTGTCCCTGCAGACCCACGGGCAACGTGAGATCGAGGCCCTGTTCGCCTGCGCCGATGACGATCAGGTGGCGTTTGAGCAGGTCATGGCAGCCTTCGGCCTCCCCAAGTCCACCGATGCGGAAAAGGCCGACCGGCAGCAGGCCATTCAAGTTGGATATCAGGCGGCGACCCGCTCGCCGCTGGAGACGATGAAGCACTGCATCACCGTCATGCGCGGCGCTCTGGCCGTCGCCACCCGGGGGAACACGAACGCGGTGAGCGATGCGTACGTTGCCTACCTCACAAGCGGGGCCGGGTTTGAAGGGGCGCTGTGGAACGTGGCGATCAATTTGGGCAGTTTAAAGGATGAAGCGTTCAAGCAGGAGGTACTTGAGGAGGTCGCACGGCTGAGAACAGAACGGTCCGAGATTGCCGAGGCATTCCAAGCCCTGACCCCCGACCCGGTGGCCCGGTTCATGCGCAAAGCCGCACCCTGAACGATACGGTTGCAAGGAGGTCTTCGTTCGTGCTAACTGACATTGAAATCGCCCAAGCAGCTACCATGACACCCATTACCAATGTGGCAGAATCTCTTGGTCTCTCGCCGGATGATCTCGAGCTTTATGGTAAGTACAAGGCCAAGATCGCCGAGCATGTGTGGGACCGAGTGAAGGACCAGCCAGACGGCAAATTGATCCTGGTCACGGCCATCAACCCGACGCCGGCCGGTGAAGGCAAGACCACTGTGACCGTGGGCCTTGGCCAAGCCATGAAGCAGATTGGCAAAAAGGCGATCATCGCCTTGCGGGAGCCGTCGCTGGGCCCGGCCTTTGGGGTCAAGGGCGGGGCAGCTGGCGGCGGCTACGCCCAGGTCATGCCGATGGACGACATAAACCTCCACTTCACTGGCGATTTCCACGCGATCACCTCGGCCAACAACCTGCTGTCAGCCATGATCGATAACCACTTGCAGCAAGGCAATCAGCTGAATCTCGACCCGCGGCAGATCTCGTTCAAGCGGGTTATGGACATGAACGACCGGGCACTGCGCCAGATCATCGTCGGCCTCGGCGGTAAGAACAACGGCGTACCGCGGCAGGAAGAGTTCATGATCACCCCCGCTTCTGAGGTCATGGCGACGCTCTGCCTCTCCACGAGTCTCATGGACCTGCGTCGCCGCTGCGGCGAGATCATCGTTGGCTATACCTATGAAGGCGTGCCCGTACGGGCACACCAGCTAAACGCCCACGGGGCAATGGCCGTCTTGCTCAAGGATGCGATCAAGCCCAACCTCGTGCAGACTCTGGAGAACACCCCGGCGATCGTGCATGGCGGGCCGTTCGCGAACATTGCCCACGGGTGCAACACCGTAGTAGCTACCCGCCTCGCGATGAAGCTGGCGGACTATGTGATCACCGAGGCCGGCTTCGGTGCGGACCTTGGGGCCGAGAAGTTCTTCGATATCAAGTGCCGGTTGTCCGGCCTCAGGCCCTCTGCCGTCGTGCTGGTCGCAACCATCCGGTCCCTGAAGATGCACGGCGGCGTGGCGAAGGATGCCCTGACGCAGGAGAATCTGGAGGCCCTCCGGGCGGGTAGCGTCAACATGCAGCGCCACCTGCGGAACGTGACCCAGGTCTACGGGCTGCCGTGCGTCGTCGCCATCAACCGCTTCCCGGCAGACACGCCGGCCGAGATTGCCCTGGTCAAGGAGATGGCCGCGGCCGTCGGCGCCACGGCGATTTTGACCGAAGTGTTTGCCAAGGGCGGTCAGGGTGGAATGGAGCTGGCGAGCGAGGTCGTCAACCTGGTCATGCAGCCGAACCAGTTCCGCTTCGCCTACGAGGATAAGGATCCGCTGAAGGTGAAGATCGAAAAGCTCGCCCGCAACGTCTACCGTGCGGACGGCGTGGACTTCAGCAGGGAAGCCGAGCGCATGCTGCGCAAGCTCCAGAAGGAGGGCTTTGCCAACGCCCCGGTGTGCGTGGCCAAGACCCAGTATTCCTTCTCGGATGATCCCAAGCTCATGGGCGCCCCGACTGGCTGGCGCCTGACGGTGCGGGAAGTGCGGCCTTCGGCCGGAGCGGGGTTCGTGGTGGCGATCACCGGCGAGGTCATGACCATGCCGGGTCTGCCCGAGGTCCCAGCAGGCGAGAAGATCGACATCGCAGACGAGGGTCGGATTATCGGGCTGTTTTAGCCCGTGCAAGTGACGAGGCCGGCACCTCCCGCAATGGGAGGCGCCGGCCTCGTCTCATGCCTGTTCTACGGGCACCAGCCGAAAAATGAACTGACCCAACCACAGCCGATAGAGAAATTGTGCCTGAAAGCTCCGGCCCCCGCCACCACGACCAGGAACGTGAGCACCATGACCACTCCGATGGCGAGGAGCTTCCGCCGGGTCCGCCGTTTGATCACCATCTGAATCCCCCCCCCTGATGGTAACGATCTCGCCTTCTATTACGAAGGGATGGCGGAAAAAGTTCGAACTCCCATAAAAAGGTTTTGAACGATAAGTATCGAATGATTGATATTGACGAGATAAGCATAGGGTAGGGGATTGTATGTGGGCTAGGATGTCCCTGCGGGTCAAACTGACGATTCTGGTCGTCTCCATCGTGGGCGTGGCTTCGTGGACGTTTGGCTATTTCGCCTTTCATGGGCTTTTAAACACCCTGGAAAAGACGGAGGGATTGCGCGCGGTGACCGTCGCCGAGGCGGTGGCCGAAACGGTGGATGTCGGGTGGTTCGCCCGCTGGCAGGCAGACATGGAGACCATCCCTGAGTACGAGCGCCTGCGAGGACGCGCCACCAGTCTGGTGGACCGGGACCGCATCAAGCGGATCGCGGTCATCCGGTTCGCGGGTGGCAATCGGGTTGAACACGTGATGAACCTGCCGGCGGATGGGAGTGAAGACTACAAGGATCCGGGCGAAATGGAGCAGCCCCAACCGGGCGACAGCTTCCTGGAGCGAACCCCGGGTTATCACGGGGTCAAGCTGGCGGCGCCAGGCGCATACATGGGCGGGTGGGCTCCGGTTTTCCGGGATGGGGTGCCGATTGGCCAGGTTACCGTGGCCGTGGATGTGAACGAGACGCAGAAGGCCATGGACACGGCCTACATTGCCATCGAAGTCACCATGCTGGCGATCATCCTATTAGCGGGGCTGACTGCCTTCAAGTTCGCATCGGCCTTCGAGAAGACCGCCGTGACGGACGGGCTCATGGGCATTTACAACCACAAGTACTTCAAGCAGCGACTGGAGCAAGAGGTTGAGAAGGCCCGCCGGTACGGGCAGCAGACCACGATGGTCCTGCTGGACATTGATTTCTTCAAGCGTGTCAACGATACGTTCGGCCACGCCACCGGCGACCTGGTTCTCAAGTGCCTGGCGAAGTGGGTGACCGAAAGCAGCCGCACCACCGATGTCGTTGCGCGCTATGGTGGCGAGGAGATCGCTGTGATCTTGCCGCACACAGGCGTTGCGGGCGCGCAGGAGTTCGCGGAACGGCTGCGGCTGAAGGTCTCGAATCAGGTCGTCCGAGACCCGGAGGAGGACGCCGAATTCCGGGTCACGGTCTCGATCGGGGTGGGGCAGTGGGAGAAGGGGATGGACATGCTTGACCTCATCAAGCACACCGACGCGGCGCTCTATCACTCAAAGCACGCGGGACGGAACCGAGTGAGCATCTATCAAGAGGAGCTCCTGCCAGAGCCAGTGCAGGCATCGGCCGCATCGAATCACTAGAATTGAGGCCTTTCCGGCTCGACCAATCAGCGGGAAGGCCCTTTTTCATTGCACCCCGCGAACCTTATGTGGCACCGCCAAACTCTTCTATTCGAAAGTCAGCAGGAAATTCAGCGCGCTTGACGGAAGTCCTGGGCTGGCTCAAATCCGCCGAGGGAAGTGGTTTCATGCACCCCTGGGCTAGGATACGGCGCCTGCTGGCCCTCGCGGTCACCGTTCTCTTCATGCTGGCCACCCTGGTATCGCCAGTCTTGGCCGGTTCACGGGGGTTTTCGGTTCCGCGCTCCAGCAGCTTCAGGTCTAGCAGCCGGTCCTTTTCGACCCCAAAGGTATCGACACCCAGCAGTCCGTCTCGGTCGTTTTCAACGCCGAAAGCGTCCATCGGGTCATCGCCCTCCCGAGCGTACAGCAGTCCTTCACCCACGCCGTCATCCACATCGAAGGGCTACTCGACGCCTGCGTCCCCCAGTTACTCCAGCGGGAGCCGCAGCTACTCCAGCGACAGCCGTTCGTACTCCAGCCAGCGGTCCACGCCGCCGCCGGCTGGCTCAACCGCTGCGACTCAGACTCCGAAACCCGTTTCGCCGTCCTACGATGTGGGCCGGACCCGGTACCCATCGTTCGCACCTGTCGTGGTCATCGGCCCGTCCCCGTACGACCCATCGTACTGGCATGACTACTACTACAGCCGTCCGTGGTGGTGGCGTACCTGGCACCGCCCCGTCTATTATAGTAATACAGGCTTTGCTATCAGCTGGGTGGCGGTGGTCGGCTCAGTCATTGGCATCTGGTTCCTGCTTGGGATCATCTCGGCGGTTGTATCCAAGAGGAGGCGTTAACCATGTTTGAACTGCAGGGCAAGAAAGTTTGGGTCATGAGGGATACCCAGGGACCCGACAACGGTTTTACCGGTATGGTGGAGCGTGTGTCCGGGAAGTGGCTCTTCGTCAAGGTGGATGACCCCAGCGGCAATGTCGTGGGTATCTGGATAAACACCGATCTGCAGCGCGAGATTCAGGTCCTGGGTGACTAAACGGCTGCAGGCCTCGCCTATCCGGCCGAGGGCGCTCCAGACCTATAGGAGGGACGAGCCGTGACTCTACCATGGGAAAGCTTTGGGTGGACGCTCATCTTCGCGTTTGCTGGTCTTCTGCTCATGTTCGTCGGGCTCGTTGTCTTTGATATCCTGGTCCCCTTCAAGCTGTTCGCAGAGGTGGAAGCGGGGAACGAGGCGGTGGCCTGGTTAG
>DAHVXO010000226.1 GCA_027356675.1 Symbiobacteriaceae bacterium
CCGAAGAGGATCCCGGCGTGGTCAACCCCTTCTCGCTCAACCCCCCCAAGAACGACCGCAGGGATAACCGCTTGACGGAGGCTCCGGTACCCGCCACCGCAGGCGAGCCTGGCGCAGCCGCACCGACCGAGGGCGCCAGGCGCACCAAGGTGGGCGCCAGGCGGCCATCACGGCCCCGCGGCGGGTCCGCTGGGGCGCCGACGCCCAACACGCCCACCGAATAAAGCCCAACCCGGCTGCCGAGGTGGTGGCCGGGTTTCCATATTATGGTGTCCTTGGGGCTCTTGACAATTCAAACAACCGCGCTCATAATTATAAGTCCGGTGCGAGGTGAACAGTCGTGGCGAAAACCCAGGCGAAAGAGCCAGCAGGCGGCATGAAGAGCATCGCTGAGAATCGCAAAGCCCGCCACGACTACTTCGTTGAGGAGACTTATGAGGCGGGCCTCGCGCTCCAGGGAAGCGAGGTCAAGTCTTGTCGGCTGGGCCGAGTCAATCTGCGCGATAGTTACGCCCAGATTCAGAACGGCGAGATCTTCCTATATAATACTCATATCAGCCCTTATGAGCAGGCCAACCGCTTCAACCACGAACCGCTGCGCGTCCGCCGGATGCTCATGCACAAGGACGAGATTCGGCGTCTCTTCAGCAAGGTCCGTGAAAAGGGCTACACGCTGGTGCCACTCCGCCTCTACTTCAAGAAGGGTATGGTCAAGGTCGAACTGGCCCTGGCCAAAGGCAAGCAGTCCTTCGACAAGCGTGACGACATCGCTGCCCGCGACGTCGAGCGCGAAATGGCCCGAGCCGTCCGGGGCAAGTACCGGGACGACGACTGACCCACGGGTTCCCGCCGGCCCAGCCGGCTACCATATAAACGGGGGCGAATTAGTCTCGACGGGGGATGCAGCGTTCAGGATAGCGAGCCGAGGTGCGGTTGCCTCGTAAAACTGGCCGCAGGCATTTAACTGCCAACAACAATTACGCTCTAGCTGCGTAAGCAGCCTGCGGCCTAGCCGCAGAACGCTCCTCCGGAAAGTGGGCTCCGTGCGCCGGAGTTGTAGCGTCAACTAACGGGCTGTTCCACCCGAGGTCGCCAGGGACTCGGGAGGCGAGGAACTTTTCGTGGCTGGTGGGGACCGTAGCCCGCTGCTAGGCGGCGGCCCTCTCGACAATAAATTAGCGGCTACGCTCGTAGAAGTCCTGTCTGGTGCTCTTTCGGACGCGGGAGGCAGAGCCCGCCGCCTCCACCAATGCTGAAAAAGGCCCGGTGGCAACGAATTGCCGCCGGGCCTTTTTCGCGCATGAAACCGGGCGCCCCCGCAAGGAGTCAAACGGGAAGCGAACTTAGTTTAGCAGTCGACAATTTCCACCGGACACCTGAAAGGCTTTCAATCACCGCAGGCGAATTTTTTTGTGACAATGTTATATTTGGGTTCGAACATAATCGAGGAGGACTCCGTATACGATGATAGAGACACAAAACATGAAGCTCACTAAGATCTTTGTCCTCCTACTTGCCGCCCTTCTCAGCCTCGCCGCTGCACCCCGCAGGGTGGACGCTGCCGCACCGGCCGCCGTCAACATCACCGTAGAAGGTAGCCCACTGGCCATGCCGGTCCCGCCGATTATCATCGAAGGCAGAACGCTGGTCGGGGTCCGCTCCGTCGGCGAGGCCATCGGTGGCACTGTCGACTGGGATCCGGTCAAGAGGGCTGCCACGGTCACCCGCCGATCGGACACCGTGGTCCTGACCCTGGGTAAGCAGGAAGCCCTGGTTAACGGCAAGCCCCAGACCATGGATGTCCCGGCCCAATTGGTGGGTGACCGCACCATGGTGCCGCTGCGGTTTATCGCCGAGGCCCTCGGTGGGGCGGTCGAATGGAACCCCGACACCAAGACCGCCAACATCCTGCGCAAGCCGACCTTCATCACCGCCATGAGCTACCTGCGGGACGTGGGCAAGACCAGCGTCGTGCTCACCCTCTCCGAACCGCCCGCCTCCATCAAGCCGCAGGCGACGGATGACTCCCTGACACTCGACCTCTACCCCGCCGTGATCAAGACTGACCAGCCCACGCAGCTGCCCTTCGATGCGCTCATGAAAGCCGTGGGGCTCCAGGCAGACGGACGGACGGTGCACCTGCAGGCCCAACTCTGGAACCCGCCGACCTACCGCTACGCCCTCTCGCCCGACGGGACCCAGTTGACCATCGAGTTCGATTACACGGTGACCGGCATCCAGTATCAGCAAGATGGGCGCATCCCAGTGATCTACGTGGCCGCCACCGGCCGCTTGAACTACAACACCATCGACCTCGCCGACCCCAACCGGCTGGTGCTAGACCTGGCTGGGACCCATTTCAGCCCGCTCGTGCCCGCCACCATGGACGCCGGGCCGACCCTGGTTTCAAAGGTCCGGACAGGCCTCTTCACCAGGAACCCCGACACCGCCCGCATCGTGCTGGAGACCAGCCGCAAGCACCCTTACGAGATTGTGAGCACCGATCTCGGGCTACTCGTGCGATTCGTCCCCCGGATTGAGGCGCTCACGACCCAGAAGCTCCAAGGCAAGACTCGGCTGACCTTCGCCACCAGCCTCCCCGTCGATGCAAAAGTCACTGTGGCTGATAACAAACGGGCGATCACCATCGAGATTCCCCAGGCGATCAGTGGCCTGACGGACAGCGTCACCCAAATCGCCGATGGCACCATCGACACCGTGACCGTGGCTCCCGGGTCCGCCAAGAATTCTACGCTCATCACGGTGGCGCTTCCCTACTACCTCGGTCATAACGTGGTCTCCAAGAACGGCGATTCCGCCGTAATCCTGGAGATCATCACCTCGCCGGTCTACGGCAAGCGCATCTGGATCGATGCCGGACACGGGAAAATCCCCGGCGGCGCAAACGATCCCGGGACCATCGGGACGACCTACAAGACCCGTGAGGTGGACATGAACCTACAGGTTGCGTTGGAACTCCAGAAGCGGCTCCAGGACGCCGGCGCCATCGTCTTCATGACCCGCACCGGACCCGAGGGCATCGACTTTCAACAGCGCCCCGATGTGGTCAACGCTCAGAAGCCGCCAATCGATGCGTTCATCTCCATCCACCACAACTCGATGGACGGTGGTCCCGCGATCCGGGGCACCGAGACCTACTACTGGTCCGCCTACCCCAAGAGCGCGGCCCTGGCGGCCAAGGTGCATCCAGCCGTAGTCAAGGCGCTGGGCTTTCCCGATCGGAAAGTCCGTAACGACCAGGGCTTTGTCGTCATCAAGAAGACCCTGGCTCCCGCGATCCTGGTTGAACTCGGATACCTTTCCAACGCCGCCGAAGAAAAGGCGATCGCAGAGCCGGGCGTGGCCATCAAGACCTACCCAGGCAAAGCAGCCGAAGGATTGAAGAACGGTCTATTTGACTATTTCTGGCAGGAAATGCAGCCGGCGGCTCCACGTTGAGAAATCGTACCGAATTTCAGTCATTTTGACTTGTAGGGTAACTGAAATTCGTGTATGGTAACCATTAGCCAGACTTGGGCTAATAAATCATGTGGAGGTGACTAGTGTGCCGACGAAGACCACAGTTGACCGGCATGTGGTGGAGATTGAGGAACTGCTCCGAAACGTGAGCACGATTCTCAAGAAGCGGGGGCGCGACATACTCAGCAACTTTGACATCACCCCCCCCCAGCTGGACGCCCTTCTCGTGTTGCGTGAGTTCGGCGAGCTGACCATGGGCGAGCTGTGCGGCAAGATGTTCCTGGCTTGCAGCACCGCCACCGACCTGATCGACCGCATGGAGCGCAACCATCTGATCGAGCGGGTCCGCGACACCAACGACCGCCGTGTCATCCGGCTGCGGGTGCTAGCCAAGGGAGCGTCGGTCATCGACGAGGTGCTCGAGGCTCGTCGCGGTTACCTCGCCACCATCCTCTCTGAAATCGATGTAGCAGACAAGGAGCGGCTGATCCAGTCTCTCGAGCAGTTAAACTATTTGATGACTAGAGAGATCTAAGCCGTCCGTTCCGTTGTTACATTGCACGTTATTTGTCGGAAGCGCCACCCCGTGGGTGGCGTTTTCGCGCCTCCCGCAGCTAATAGGCAACCCAACGGGTTGCGTTTTCGCGCCTCCCGCAGCATGGCTGGTGCGTTATAGAAGTACGCTAAGCACAGGAGCGGAGGTGAGCGACCGTGACTCCCGGACCCATGGACCCGCGCAGCCCGATTGGTCTCTTCGACTCCGGCGAAGGTGGGCTCACCGTGGCCAGGGCGGTCGCTGACCTGTTGCCGGCGGAGAACCTGGTCTACGCCTGCGACACAGCCCGGTTTCCCTACGGGCCCCGGCCCCTGAACGAAGTCCGCCAGTTCTTCCTGCGGTTCATGGAGTTCTTTGCAGCCCAGGGCTGCAAACTGGTGGTCGTGGCGTGCAACACGGCCACAGCGGCGGCCGTGGACCTGCTGGACAGTGGCCTGCGAATCCCGGCCATCGGCGTAGTGGCGCCCGGGTCGCGGGCGGCCGCAGCGGCCTCCCGCTCCGGGCGCATCGGGGTCGCTGCGACCCAGGGCACCTGCGATTCGGGCATCTACCCGCGGTTCATCCGGTCTGCGCGCTCGAACGCCGAGGTGCTGCAGCAAGCATGCCCGATTCTGGTCATCAGGGCGGAGGAGGGGGTCATCACAGGACCGGCCGTGCGGGCCGAAGTGGCACGCTGCCTCGCACCCCTGCTGGACGCTGGGGCGGATACCCTGGTGCTGGGCTGTACACACTTTCCCCACATGCGGGGCGTGATCGCAGACGTGGCGGGTCCCAGCGTGACCCTGATTGATCCGGGCATCGCCACTGCGGCCGAAGTGGCGGAGCGACTGCGCCGGGAGGGGCTCGTCAACCGCGGCGTTGGCCAGGGACGGCGGTCGTTCTTCACCACCGGCGACCCCGAGCGGTTCGCCAAGGTTGCTGCACGCCTCTGGCCCGGCGGTCTGGACACGGCCGAGCAGATTCGGATTGACTAGATGGGGGAGAAAGTGCTGCAATGCGGGTAGATGGACGATTGCCCAACGACTTGCGCCCGGTGGTCATCACACGCGGATACATGGAGCATGCCGAGGGATCCGTCCTCATTGAAGTCGGGAAGACCCGGGTCATCTGCACGGTGACGTTGGAGGAAAAGGTTCCGCCTTTCCTGAAGGGGAGAGGAGAAGGCTGGATCACCGCCGAATACGGAATGCTCCCCAGGGCGACCGGACAGCGCAGCCAGCGGGAAGTCACACGCGGCAAGCCCGGCGGGCGCACCATGGAGATCCAGCGCCTCATTGGCCGTGCTTTGCGATCTGTGGTGGACCTGCGGGCCCTGGGCGAGCGGACCCTCTGGATTGACTGCGACGTCGTTCAGGCCGATGGCGGCACACGTACCGCCTCTATCACAGGGGCGTTTGTAGCGCTGGTGGATGCGTTGGACCGGCTGCGCCGCAGCGGGGGAACGGCTCACCTGGCTGTGACGGATTACCTCGCGGCGACCAGCGTCGGGATTGTCGATGGACAACCGTTGCTGGATCTGGCCTACGTCGAGGACTCCCGTGCTGCTGTGGATCTGAACCTGGTCATGACCGGCGGCGGCGGCCTGGTGGAGCTGCAGGGCACAGGGGAGAGTGGCCCCTTCTCTCGCGACGATCTTGCGAGACTGATGGCATTGGCAGAGAGCGGAGTGCAGCGCCTCATCGCCATACAACGAACGGCCCTGGGCGGACTGGGAGCGGAGGTTGAACGACATGCAGGTCAAGCGGTTGGTGCTCGCCAGCAAGAACCCCGGCAAGCTCCGGGAGTTGCAGGCGCTGCTCAAGGACTCTGGCATTGATGTAATCGGATTGGACCCCAACTCGCCGGACATCGAAGAGACGGGCAGTACCTTTGAAGAGAACGCACTGCTGAAGGCGCGGGCGGCTTGCGCGGATACAGGTCTGCCGTCGCTGGGGGAGGATTCTGGGCTCGCCGTGGACGCCCTGGAAGGCGAACCCGGCATCCGCTCGGCCCGCTGGGTGCCGGGCACCGATGCCGACCGGGTCGAGGCGCTGCTGCGACGAATGTCCCATATCCCAGACGGCCAGCGCACCGCCCGCTATGTGTCGTGTATCGCCCTGGTCTCGCCCATCGGACAGGAGCACATCGTCCGGGGTGAGCTAGAGGGTGCGATCGGGCACGAGCCGCGGGGAACCAACGGGTTTGGGTATGACCCGATCTTCGTGCTGCCAATTGGTACGACCACCGCCGAGATTCCCCTGGTCGAGAAGAACAGGATCAGCCACCGTGCGAACGCTTTCAAGAAGGCCATGCTGCTCCTGCCGGGACTGCTCGGAGGCCCTTCGGTATGATCCGCATCGCCGTCATCAGCGATACCCATGGCGACTTCCGCAACGTTGGGCGGGTGCGGGCCCAGCTTGGGGGCGTGGACTGGTTGCTCCACGGCGGTGACCACTTTCACGACGCTCCGCGCCTTGCCGTGAACCTGGGCGTCGATCCGTCGCGGGTGCGGGCGGTGGCCGGTAACTGTGATGACCCGGTGAGGGAGCCCACCCAGCAGGTGCTCGAGCTCGAAGGCATCAAGATCCTCCTGACCCATGGGCACCACGAGGGGGTCAAGCATGGCTTTCAGCAAATCTACCGGCGCGCCGTCGAGGCGGGCGCCCGGGTCGTTATCTTCGGGCACAATCACATTGCACTGAACGATGACGATGGGCGCGTGCTGATGCTCAACCCGGGGAGCCTCACATTGCCGTACGTCTCCACGGACCGACCCTCGTGCGCGTTGCTGGAGATCAGAGAGGGTCGGGTCGCGGCCAGGCTCATCTTCGCCTAGAAGCTCAATTGGATGAAACCTCTGTCCGGCGCAGATTTTAACTTTGACAGAGGTCGCGTTTCTGGGATATACTCATTCGTGCAGGATTCGACGGGGTGTGGCGCAGTCTGGTAGCGCGCTTGCTTTGG
>DAHVXO010000227.1 GCA_027356675.1 Symbiobacteriaceae bacterium
ATGGAAAAGGATTACATCGTGATTGCTGGAGGCGGAGGCGGTGTTCCTGTGGGACGGGCGGACGACGGCACCCTATTCGGGGTGGGGGCGGTGGTGGAGAAGGACCTGACCACCAGCCTGCTGGCCGCCGAACTGCAGGCAGACCTGTTGGTCTATCTGACTGACGTACCGAACGTCGTGCTGCACGGGGGCGATGTGCCCGTGGTGGTCACGGAGTTGACCTTGGCGGAGGCTCGGCAACTGGCAGCGACCAGTCTGCCCCGGCACAGCATGGGCGTCAAGGTGGAGGCCGCCGCACAATTCGTATATGAGCGAGGCAAAAAGGTGATCATCACCGACGGCGAGCATCTGGAAGAAGCCGTGAATGGGCATGGGGGGACGTGTATCGTCGCCGGCACTTGAGTCAGGAGGAGGCCGGCCAGCTTGGGATCCGCGTGCTCTACCAGGAGTTCAGCCTGATACCCGGCTTGACGGTGGTGAAGAATGAAGTAAATAGTACCAACGAGGGGCGGGCGCCATCCCGGTGTCTGCCCCTCGTTCTATGTAGGAATTTCACAAACTGAAGCGAATACATCGGGTAATACATCGGGTCATAGCTTGAATGCCGGGACGGTGCAATAGATGAGCCAGTTTGCCGGCCTCAAGGTCCGAGAAGCGATCTCGCTCTTGCCAGGCGCCGAGCTGCTGGCCGGTGCCGCCGGGCTGAACCGTGTGATTCAGTCGGTGGGCTTGTTGGAGGCTCCAGAAGGCCTGCAGTTTATGAAGGAGGGCGACCTTGTCCTCACAACACTCTGGGCCATCCGGCATGACCGGGAAGCCCAAATACGGTTGGTGCCGGAACTGGTCCACCGGGGTATCGCCGCGCTGGCAATCAAGCAGACTTTCATCGGTGAACTGCCCTTCGAGGTGCTGGCGCAGGCGGACGCCCATGGCTTTCCGGTGCTGCAACTGGACCCTGGTATGCCCTTTTCCGAGGCGACGCTGCCCCTGATCGGCCAGATCGTGAACCGGCAGGCGCTGGCGCTGATCCGGCAGCAAAAGGCGCACAAGGCCGTGATGCAGGCCATGCTGGAGGCTAAAGGGCTGCAGAGGCTTGCCGATACCCTGGTCAAGCTCGTGGAGAACCCGGTAGTGATTCAGGACCAGGCGGGTGTCGTTCTCGCTGTCGGCTCCTTGGGCGAGGCGACCCAGGAGCTAGACCTGGAGTCCCTGGCGCAGCTCGACCCCAGTAGCACGGACTACATGCTCTCTGCCAGCGACACGTTGCACAACGTGGAGGTCGTGGCAGCAGCGGGGCGGCGCTTTACCCGTATCGTCACTCCGATCAGGACCGGCAACCTGACTTATGGGCAGGTGCAGGCGTGGGAGATCGGACGCCCGCTGGGCGAACTGGACCTCAGCATCATTGACTCCGTGACGACCGTGATTGCTTTGGAAATGAGTAACCGACGCGCTCTGGCGGAGGTGGAGCGCCGCTACCACAACGAGTTTCTGGTCACCCTATTCTCCCGATCCGTCGAATCCGAATCCGAGGGCGAGTTGCAGTTGCGTGCGCGCCGGTTCGGGTGGGACCTGACCCGGCCCTATTTCGCGTTGGCGCTGAAGGCCACCCCCACGGGGGTCGGTGCCTTCCCGAATGAAGCCACGGACTTACAGGTGATGGACCAGCTCTACGATGCGGTTAACCGCACCGTGGGTGCCGGTGTCATCATGGGTCAGGCCGAACAGCACATGGTCATCCTGGTGCCCACGAAGGACAGTAGTGACAGCCGACAGGAATCACAGGCAGTGGCTAACCAGCTAAAGGCCCAGGTGGATCGCATCCGTGGATCGCTGGAGATTACCCTGGGCGTGGGCACGGTACAGAACGGATTGCACGGCTTACGGCGGTCCTTCCATGAGGCGCGCCAGGCGATCAGCGTGGGTGAACGCGTGGGGGGGCCGGGCGGGGTTGTCCACTACAGCGACCTCGGATTCTTTCAGATTCTGGGTATGCTCCAGCCCACACCAGAACTACATCAGTTTCTGGCTGGTATGCGACGACTGATCCACTATGATGCCGAGCACCACACCGAACTGGTGAAGACCTTGGAAGCTTATTTTGACTGCAAGGGCAACGTCCGCCGGGTCGCTGCGGACTTGTATACGCACTACAACACGATTCTGTACCGGTTGCAGCGCATCGAAGAGATCGCCGGTTCGTCGCTTGAGGATGCCTCGGACCGCCTGCATTTGCAGGTGGCTTTGCACGCAGTCAAGCTCTTCGGGGCCAGCGGTCCGAAATAGGGTTCCCGGCAGTCAGGTTCGAACTGGACCGGTACCCAAAGCAGGGCTGTACCACCAGCCCTGCTTTTGTTATTTCTCTATAAAGTCAGACACGGGGCTCAGGAGGTACGATGAAACCGTTATGAAGTATCACGTGATGTCTGCACATGGCCCCATGTTTCGTCTGCTGGCGATCCACTCCGTGGGTCAGGTGCACAGTTTACACCCGCGGGCCGTCAATCTGCTCTTCGGCGACACCCTGCTGACCCTGGTCATGCCTGACAGAGGCAACGGGCCTGGCAATCTGGTTTGTGTGGACCAGGCGCCGTTCACGGCCCTGGGGTGGACTAGCCAGGACCCGGTCTGGGCCGCCGACGGTGCGATTTACGGCCCCGGGGGCCACACTGTACGCTGGGCCGGCGCCGCTCACTGGGAACCGCCGCTGCCGCCGCCCACGGCTGATCCAGCGGTGCTCCGAGAGAACCGGGACCGCCTGGCCGATGCGCTGTCCCAGTATGGAAACCACGCCGGGCTGTTGCCGGCGGCATTAGCCGTAGCCGGGGGAACAGCGCCCCAGACCTCCCTGAGCCAGTTTGCCGGACCGCGAGTCCAGGCCCTGATGGCTGGGGATCCGGACGGTGCTCGGGGCCTGATCGGCCTTGGCCCGGGCCTCACCCCCAGTGGTGATGATCTGCTGGCTGGGTACGCCGTCACCCTGCATCGGGCAGGACGGCCCATCACGCTGTTGGGGAACCTGGCCCCCAACGCCACGACCCTGGTCAGTTGGCACCTCTTACGCTGGGCCGATCGAGGACTGGCTGGCGAGCACGCCCTGACACTTACCGACGGCATCCTTAGCCAGAGCGGGCACGCGGCATTGGCCGCCCTGGGCCGGGTCCTGGCCCACGGCGCCACCTCTGGCAGCGACTGGGCCGCAGGCGCCTTGCTGGCGCTCATTCATCTAACCTGGGAGGCTTGATTTTCATGGCGCTCAAGTTGTATGACCTCTCGATTCCGACTGGGATCGGCACGCCGCCCTGGCCGACCTATGAACCGCTTCAGGTGAAGTACTTCAAACGCTTGTCCTCCAACGGTGCCAACGGGCAGCTCATCAGCAGTTCGAACCACGTGGGCACCCATATCGATGGCCAGTGCCACTTTGTGACCGGGGGGATGGACATTGCCGATATTCCCCTCGACCGCCTTTACGGTCCCGGCGTGATCGTGGACCTGTCCGATATCGCCGAGGACTACGGCATCTACACCTCCAAGGACATCGAAGACCGGGTCGAGGTCCGGGAAGACGATATCCTCTTTATCTACACCGGATACTCACGCTACGGCTGGGATCGGCCCGAGGCTGACGAACAGCGGTACATGCTCCGCCATCCGGGCCCGATGCCGGAGTTCTGGGCGTGGTGCCTGAAGAAGCGGATCAAGCTGCTGGGCGTGGACTGTGGCTCCCAGGATCACCCGATGAACACCAAGATTCGCGACTGGCGCCCGGATGAAGCAGCCAAGGCGGAACAGGCTCTGCGTGCTCGTTACGGCAAGGGCATCGGCGAAATCTGGAGTCCGGAAGATTATCAGGGCATGCACTTCCAGCTGTTTCCCTCGGGCATCATCCACGTCGAGTGCCTGGGCGGCGAGATCGAGAAGGTCCTGAACAAGCGGACCACCATCGGTGTCTTCCCATGGCGGTTCAAGGACGGCGAGGCAGCCTTCTGCCGCGCTGTGGCCTTTCACGAGGAGTAGATGCGAGCGCCCGTGAGCCATTTACCACAAACCTGCCCGGGGGTGAAGCGAATGTCTAAGACGATTGTGATTGCCCTTGGGGGAAATGCCATTGTGCAGCCGGGCCAAAAGGGGACATTTGCTGAGCAGATCGCCAATTTGCGCATGTCTTGTCGTCAGATTGCCGAGATCATCCGCCGGGGCCACCGGGTGGTTCTGACCCATGGCAACGGCCCGCAGGTCGGCAATATCTTGATCCAGAACGAGGCAGCACGGGATCAGGTGCCGCCCATGCCACTAGATGTACTGGGCGCCGAGTCCCAGGGCGAGATCGGGTACCTGCTGCAGCGAGAACTGCAGCAGGAGCTTCGTCAGCGAGGGATCAATACATCTGTCGTGTCACTGGTAACGCAAGTGGTGGTTGACCCAAACGACCCTGCCTTCCAAGATCCGACCAAGCCCGTGGGCCCCTTTTATAAGGAGAGAGAGGCCCTATCTCTCATGGCCGACGGTGGTGCACCGATGAAGGAAGATGCCGGTCGGGGGTGGCGGCGTGTGGTGCCCTCGCCACTGCCGCAGCGGATCATGGAACTGGAAGTCATCCGCAACCTGACCCGCAGCGGCACGGTGGTGATCGCCTGCGGCGGCGGCGGTATTCCAGTGTTCGAGACAGAAGACGAGTTGCGCGGCGTTGAGGCCGTGATTGACAAGGACCTGGCGGCCCAAAAGCTGGCGACGGCGTTGGGCGCCGATCTGCTGGTGATCCTGACCGATGTCCCGCAGGTTTGCCTGAACTACGGTACACCCCAGCAGCGCAGCCTGAGTGCGATCAGCGTAGCAGAGGCCAGCCAGTACCTGGCGGAGGGCCACTTTCCGGCCGGGTCCATGCGGGCCAAGGTAGAAGGCGCCATCCAGTTTGTGGCCGGCGGGGGCCAGGCCGGCATCATCACCTCTCTGGACGCGGCGGTGGCGGCTGTCGAGGGGCGGGCCGGCACATACATCACGGAGGGCGGCATGCTGGCGCCTGTATCAGAAGCAGGTGACTGACGGCGGCAGATTCAGTCCAGAAAGGGAGCATGGCCGATGCCTCTGACGGGAGACCTAATGGAGCGGATGGCCCGGGAACTCCTCGGTCGTGAGGGCGTTGATCCGGCGCTGATGGCCGAGTCGGCAGACCGGCTGCGGGGGCTGCTGGCCCGGGTGCGGGCCGCCGATGAGGTGGCTTTGCAGGGCATTGCCCCGGCCTTTCGTTTTGATCCGGCACAGCCCTCGTACACGGATGTGGCGCCTCAGGATCCGCCGGTCTGGTCGGGTGTAGCGCAGTCCGGCGGGGGCACCGGATACGGCGGCGCCGGCGGTACCACCGGCGTGGTCGCACCGCCGCCCGTTCCTGACGGCGGGGTGGCCGTGATCACTGACGGGCCCGAATACCTCTGGTGGAGCGCCGCCGACTTGGCAAAGGCCATCCGCCGGCGAAAGCTTTCACCGGTAGAGGTTACTCGGACGGTGCTCGATCGTATCGTCGCTACCCAGCCGTCGCTGAATGCCTTTGTCACTGTGACGGCGGAGCAGGCGCTACAGGAGGCCCGGGCCGCCGAGGTGGCTGCCGCCCGCGGCCGATTTGCCGGGCTGCTGCACGGGGTGCCGGTGGCACTCAAAGACCTGATCGAGACGGCGGGTGTACGCACGACTGCCGGGTCCAAGGTGCTGGCGGAGAATGTGCCCCAGGTGGATGCTACCTGCGTGCAACGGCTGCGGGGTGCGGGGGCCGTGCTGGTAGGCAAGACGGCCACGCACGAGTTTGCCTTTGGCCCCACCACCGACAGCCCGTACCTGGGCCCGACCCGGAACCCGTGGCGGACGGACTGCGTTCCTGCAGGGTCCAGCGGCGGTTCCGGCGCCGCGGTGGCTGCAGGGCTGGTACCCGTTGCTCTGGGCACCGACACCGGTGGTTCCATTCGGATGCCGGCGGCGGCCTGCGGCACCTTCGGTCTGAAACCAACCTACGGCCGGGTGAGCAAGGCGGGGGTCCTCAGCCTCAGTTGGTCCCTGGATCACCTGGGCCCGCTAACGCGCACGGCCGGGGACGCGGCTCTCGTGCTCGCCGTCCTTGCCGGGCCGGACCCCTTGGATCCCACAGCCCTGCCAGTCCCAGTCGTAGATTACGTGGGTGCTGTGGCGCGGGCAGGCCTTGGCCTCAGGGGGATTTGCCTGGGGATCCCGGAGGCCTGGCTGGCCGAGCGGATTGATCCAGAGGTCCTTGCCCACTTTCGACGCTCCGTGGCGCTGCTGCAAGGTCTGGGCGCCGAAGTGGTCGAGGTGACCCTGCCCCCGGCCGATGTGATGACGTTTGTGAACCGCCTGATCACGCTGGGGGAGGTGGGTGCCTACCACGCGCCCTTCCTGGCTCGCAGGGCGGATGATTACGCCCCTGACGTCCGGGCGCGGGTTGAGTTGGGCCAGTTCATCCTGGCCCGCGACTACCTGACGGGACAGCGCCTGCGCGGCGAACTCGCCCGGCAGATGGCCGCGGTCATGCGGCGGGTCGATGTGATCCTGACGCCGACCATGCCGATTCCGGCCCCGCGCATCGGGCAGGGCATCTGGGACTTCGGCGGCACTCGGGAAACCGTACAGGAGGCCATGATCCGGTTTACCGCCCCCTTCAGCGTCTCCGGTCAGCCCGCTGCCTCGGTGCCCTGTGGCCTGACGGAGGCTGGGCTGCCGGTGGGATTGCAGATCGTGGGTCGCCCCCTGGAAGAGGCAGTGGTCCTGCGCATCGCTGCGGCCTACGAGCAGGCTGCGGGCCTGCCAGGCCGCCCGCCCGGTTTCTGAGTTGAGCGCTAGCGAACTACTCCCGGACCCTGAGGCCACCTACCCAAGACCATAGTAGAACCGATCCTGTACGGTGGGGCCCCCTCGCAGGCCTAGCTCAATACAGTCAAACTACGAGGAGCCGCCGGAACTACCCGGTGGCTCCTCGCACGCCCCTCAGATCAGTGGGCAGGCCTGGCAGGCTCGATATGGAGGCTGCGCCCCTGGATGGAGGGATGCTGCATGGCCGCCATGACCGTATGCCCCACCTCTCGGGGGACCTCGACAAACGTAAAACTATCGTGGATGTCGATGGCGCCGGTCTGCGCCTGTACAATCAGGTCCGCCGAACAGACGTGATATTCTCTGTGGAAATCAGACCCGAAGAACTTCTCACGGTTCTCTACCTGGTCTTGGAGATGACCCGATTCCACTCCTGACCTGACACCACATTTCGGGGGCGGTCTCCACTAGTCGCTATGGTGCCCACCCACCGCCCTGCAATCCCGCGCGGGCCCTGTTCACGGAAGCTGGCAGCTCGGGTAGACGAAGGTGCTGGTGGCGCCGGTCTCAAGCGTCCATGTGATCGCCCTGGCGATCGAAGTCGGCCCCGTACCGGGCGATGGTCCGTCCGGAGAGGGCTTCGTCCATCAGTTTTGACATGCGTGCGTAACGGAGAATCGCAGGGTGGCGGACTCGGGAAACATAAACCCGACTTCGACTGTAAGGAGGAACCGCGATGCCCTTGATTCCCTGGAACCCATC
>DAHVXO010000242.1 GCA_027356675.1 Symbiobacteriaceae bacterium
GCGGCGCTCCAGGGCGGCGTCCTTCTCAACGTGCTTGCGATACTCATCGATGGTAGTGGCGCCGATGGCCTGCATCTCGCCACGAGCCAGGGCGGGCTTGAGGATATTGGAGGCATCGATCGCACCCTCAGCAGCGCCAGCGCCGATGATGGTGTGTAGTTCATCGATGAACATGATGATGTTGCCGGCCTGACGGATTTCCTCCATGACCTTCTTGAGGCGCTCCTCGAACTCGCCGCGGTACTTGGACCCGGCGACCAGCGAGGCGAGGTCAAGGCCGACCACCCGCTTCTCCTTCAGGATCTCGGGGACGCGGCCGTCCGTGATACGCTGGGCCAGGCCCTCGGCGATGGCGGTCTTGCCGACGCCGGGCTCGCCGATGAGGACCGGGTTGTTCTTGGTGCGGCGAGAGAGAATCTGGATCACGCGCTCGATTTCCTTTTCCCGGCCGACGACCGGGTCGAGCTTGCCGTCGCGTGCATACTGGGTCAAATCCCGCCCGAACTGGTCGAGCGTGGACGTATTAGACTTGGCGCCCTTGGCGCCCTTGGCTGCCGCCGGGTTGTTGCCTGCCTGCGGGTGCGGCACGCCGCCCAGCAGGTGGATCACCTGGTTGCGGACCCGCTCAAGTTCAGCGCCGAGGTTCTGCAGCACCTGGGCGGCAACGCCCTCGCCCTCCCGGATCAGCCCGAGGAGGATGTGCTCGGTGCCCACGTAGTTGTGGCCCAGGAGCCGGGCCTCTTCAATGGCCAGTTCGACCATGACCTTCTTGGCACGAGGGGTGAAGCCGATCTCACCACGGGTTGAGGCGGAACCCTTGCCGATCATCTTCTCAACTTCAGCCCGTACCTGCTCCAGTTGGATGCCAAGGCTCTGAAGGGCCTTTGCTGCGATGCCCTCGCCCTCCCGGATCAGACCGAGGAGCAAGTGCTCAGTGCCCACGTAATCGTAGTTAAGGCGGCGGGCTTCATCCTGAGCCAGGACAATGACACGCTGAGCCCGCTCCGTGTATCGACTGAACACCTACGAATTCCCCCTTTGCATGTTGCGTCGCTTGATGACGTCCATGATCTTATCTTTGGTGGCCCCTTGCTCGGTGAGGACCTCGAGAACCACCCCATGCTGTTCCAACAGAAAGCCTAACAAGATGTGCTCCGGCCCAACTTCGCTATGCCCCAGCATGGCAGCCGCTGTCTGGGCCCGGTGCTGGTAGACTTGCTCGGCCGTCGGCAAGAGGCCGATTGCGGCCCGGTCTTCCGGCGCTCCGAGCCCCGGGATGAGACGACTCTCAACTGCCTGCCGCGTATTATCTAAGTCCATTCCGGCCGCTGTAAGGATACGGCCCACAGCCTCGTCCTGGATCAGCCCCAGAAAGAGCTGTTCCCGTTGCACGAACGGGAACCCAAGTCGCTGCGCCTCGCCTTGTGCCAGGCCGATAACTTGGATGGCCTCCGGAGTGTACCTGGCCATGGTGATCCCTCCCATCGTGGTCAACAACGTCCCCGCTCTAGGCGGTTAGCCGACTGCGAATCATGGCGGCCCGCCGGATGTCCCGGTCGGCTGCGTCGAGCTCACGCCCCTCCACCTTCTGGAGGAAGGCCGGCTGCATGGCAACCATGAGCTCGTTCATGAGGCGAAGGTTCAGGTTCGGAAGCACGTCCAGGTCAATGCCGAGCCGCACGTCGGACAGGAGCCGCATGGCCTCTTCCGAAGTCATAATACGGGCACTTGAGAGCAGACCGTACGCCCGACCGACCCGGTCCTCGATCTGGATACGAGACTCACTGTGCAAGAGCTGCCGTGCCTGCTTCTCGGCCTGGATCACCTTCCGGGCGACGGCATCCAGGTGTTGCACGATCTCCTCTTCAGTCTTCCCCAAGCTCGTCTGATTCGAGATTTGAAAGATGTTCCCCGCTGCCTCGGTACCTTCGCCAAAGAGGCCACGGACCACCAGCCCCAACTGGGACAGGCTGTGAAAGAGCCGGCCGGCCTGCTGGGTGAGCACCAGGCCCGGCAGGTGCATCATCACCGAGGCTCGGAGACCGGTCCCCAGGTTGGTCGGGCACGCCGTGAGGTAGCCGCGCTGGCCGTGAAAAGCGTAGGTCAACTTCTGTTCCAGTGCATCATCGACCAGCGAGGCGAGGCGCCAGGTCTCCGTGAGTTGGAGCCCGGGGGCCAGGCACTGAATGCGCAGGTGATCCTCTTCGTTGACCATGATGGAAATGGCTTCGTCGTCGGAGACGGCCACCGCCCCACCCTTGGCCTGCTGCGCCTGCTGGGGGCTAATCAGGTGCTTGTCGACCAGAACCTGACGCTCCAGGGGCGCGGTCTCGGCCAGTCGGTACAGGTGGACGTTGCTGGAGAGGCCGACCAGGTTTATCTCCTTGACCCCGGCCTCCACAGAACGGAGTAGCTTCCCGGCATCCGCCTCAGTCATGCGCTGGGGGAATGGGAGGCCGTCAACGTTGCGGGCCAGGCGAATACGGGATGAGAGGACGACCTCGGGGAAGGGGCCGCCCGCCTCCATCCATTTGCTTACAGGTTGGGTAACCAGGCTATTCCACGACAACGCCGCCACCCCCTGCCTGAATCTCAGCCTCCAGCTCGCGAATGCGATCGCGCAGGCGGGCCGCCTCTTCGTACTTCTCCTGCCCCACCAGCAGCGTCAGTTCCTGCCGGAGTCCAGCCAGGTCCCGGCGCTTGCGGAGCACGCCGCCCGTACGCTTGGGCGCTTTTCCTGCATGCTGGAGGGTCCCGTGAATTCGTTTGATTAGCGGTGCCAGATGGAGATCGAGGTCATCGTAGCACTGGGCACAGCCAAGCCGGCCGGTCTCGGCAAATTCGCTATAGGCCATGCCGCAACGCGTGCAGCGCGGCTCGGCCTGGGCCTTGGGCGCCACGGCCGTCCCGCCAAACGGGTCCTGCCCCAAGAAGCTGGAGAGCAGTTGATGGATCGATAGGTTGGGGAACGAAAAGTTGCCCTGGGCCAGCATATCCGGCACGCCCTTTTCCCGGGCACAGACCTCGCAAAAATGGGTCTCCGTCTTGTTGCCGTCGCTGATGATGGTCTGATGAATTGTGGCAGGCCTTTGCCCGCAGTTCTCGCATAACATTAGCACTCCCACCTTTCTAGAAGCGCAAGATGGCGAAGATCATCGCCTTTAGCAGATTTGCCCGCACGATGTCCCGTACCGGGAGCTCCAGGGCGATGGTGTCCCGGTCGATGGCGGCCCGCATGATGGCGGCCGTGCGGTCGTCCACGATGGACTGTTCTCGGAGTTGCTGAATGTACCCCAACGCTTCGTCCTGGGTAAGTCGTGAGCCAATCTGCTCGTGAACAAGGGCGTGAAGCGCGTCGCCGGCCTCCAGGTTCAACCGAATGATGCGCAGATACCCGCCGCCGCCCCTTCGGCTTTCCACCAGGTACCCGCGCTCCGGCGTGAACCGGGTCGTTAACACGTAATTGATCTGGGATGGTGCACAGTTGAACTGGGAGGCCAACGTTGCCCGCTGTACCTCCACCGTACCGGTGCCGCGGATCAGGCTCTTCAGGAAACCCTCAATATCATCGGCCAGATTGGCCATCGGGTACACCACCTGCCGCTTTGACTTTTATTGACCTTTATACCCCTACTCTATACCACCCGACTTCTGCCAATCAAACGCCAAGACGCGGCGTTTTGCCCAATTAGCGTGCATTTCTGCGATTGTAGGCCAAATTAGCCTTGCTTTCACGCCGTCTGACGTTATTTGACGTTATCCCCAGGTCAGATCGACGGTCACGGTATAGCCTATGACACTTCGTAGATCAAACACTTGAGGTAGTGGCTTTCCTCATATCCGACCACGATGGGGTGGTCGACTGACTGAGCCCGCTCCTCCACCTGCCGGAGGCGGCGACCCGCATCCAAAGCGGCG
Source organism: Symbiobacteriaceae bacterium (assembly GCA_027356675.1). The sequence continues at coordinate 3,919 of DAHVXO010000242.1, forward strand.
TCTGCCACGACAGCCTTGAACAGGTCAGGACTCACATGGTACGAGCACGAGCAGGTCACCAGATATCCGCCGTCGGTGATCATGTGCAGGGCACGCAGATTGATCTCCTTATAGCCGCGCACGGCGCCTTCGAGGGCGCCCTTATTCTTTGCGAAGGCCGGCGGGTCCAGGACCACCACGCCGAAGCGTTCCCGCGCCGCCTCCAACTGGCGTAGGACGTCAAAAGCGTTGCCGTCGCGGAAGCTGATCCGGTCTGCGAACCCGTTGAGCTCGGTGTTTTCCTGCGCGCCGCGAAGGGCCTCGGCAGAGGCATCCACGGCCAGAACGGAAGTGGCGCCAGCGGCCGCGGCGTTCAGGGCGAATCCGCCCACGTTGCAGAAGCAGTCCAGGACCCTGGCACCCGCCGCATACGGCCGAATAGCCCGTCGGTTGTCGCGCTGATCCAAGAAGTATCCCGTCTTCTGCCCTGTAGCTACGTCCACACTGATCTTCAGGCCGTTCTCCTCGACCACCAGGCGGGGGTCGAATTCGCCGCGCAGGACCCCGGTGCGCTGTTGGAGGCCCTCCAACTCGCGCACCGGCACATCGTTGCGCTCATAAATGCCGCGGGGATGCAGCATCTCCTGCAGGATCTCGACGATCTCAGGCAGCCAGCGGTCAATGCCCAGGGCAAGGGTCTGGATCACCAGGATGTCACCGAACTTGTCGACGATCAGGCCCGGAATAAAATCGGCCTCACCAAACACGACCCGGCACATCGATGTGTCAGGCAGAAGCCGCTGCCGGTAGGCCCATGCCCGCTCCAGCCGCCGTTGCAGGAAGGCGCGGTCGATGGGTTCATCCTTGTTCGTCCAAATCCGGACGATGATCTGCGAACGCGGATTGATGTAGCCTTTGCCGAGGGGGTGGCCACGGCCATCCACCACGGTTACGGTATCGCCGGGTTCAAAGTTGCCGTGAACCTTTTCGACCTCACTCTGAAAGATCCAGGGGTGGCCCTGGAGTACTCGCTTCTGACGCCCGCGGGCGAGATGGACAACAGCCATGACGAAAGCCTCCTTGGAGCGTGACTACTTATATCATACCCCAAAATTTCCTGAGGGGATCAAGGATGGGCACCTAACCAGCGAGAAGCCGTTAACAATTGGCAAATGCCGAGCCTGACGCGGTCAGAGTTTGACCCTGCTCCATACATTTTGCCCCCCGATAAAACCATGGTGCCGATGCGGGCGTTTTTCGAGTCCCTGAGCGCCGAAGTGGCGTGGGACAGCGAAAAACGACCTGGACACGGTCCTGGAGATTGCCCCGGAGATTCGGAACGCCGATTCTCGATTGACAGGAGGATGTAAACAAAGTTAACATCAACCGCAAATACTTGACATGGAATATTCCATTTTCGCGGAGATACCCCTATAATGCGATCATAATGGGGCGGCGCAATGTTAATGAAGATGACATTGCCGGAAAGCCCTGTCTAGGAGGCGTCGAAGATGCGTAAGTGGTACGTGGGGCTTCTGGTCACAATCGCCGCCTTGGGGGCTGCGCTACCGGCCTTTGCGGCCGAACCGGACCCGTCTGGTGCCGCCGTTGCGGCCGACAAGTTGG